>NZ_QHLJ01000008.1 GCF_006864365.1 Campylobacter sp. MIT 99-7217 | reverse complement strand
TGTTCCTTTGATTTTTTAATAACCTAAATTGAGTAAATTATAAAAAATTTAAACTATATTTTTTCTTAAAAAAATATAGTTTTTATCTTTTTTGTGTAAATTTATAAACATTGAATTTATTTAAAAAGCTGATTTGTTCTTTATTTCAAAGCCTTAAAGCAAAATTTATCATCTCGTGAGCCAGCCTTTTTGTAATTTTTGTTTTAAAATTTAAAGCCAATTTAAAATTATTTTGTATTTCAAGAAAGCTTAGAAATTCTTAAGCTTCTACACTTAAGCTAAATTTTGTATTTTGACTTAAATTTAAAGCTATATCTTTTACAACACTTACCAAGCCTTGAAAGTCTTTCTTTTCAAGCTCACTTTTGTCTATACCTAAAAATGAAGCACTTTTTTCTAGGAATTTATCTTTAAAATCTTCAAAAAACTTATCAAATTCTTCTTGTTTAAAACTGCCATTTGTATCAAAAAGCTCAGGGAAATTTGATTTTAGTTTTTCTAGTTCTTCTTTGTTTAAGCCTTCAATGCCCTCTTGTTTAAGTTTGTTTATGAGGTCTAAGTTTTCTAATTCTTCCATTAAAAAGTCTATGATAGTTTTTGCATTTGCGAAAGGATCTCCTCCAACTCTAGTAAAATGTTCTTCTGCTCCGTCCTTAGCGTCCTGCACTCTTTCACTGTAGCTTAAAGCTTCGCCGTATTCTACTATGCCGTCTAAATTTTTATCATTTTTTATAGTCTTGTCAAGTTCTAAGGCTAGGGTAGGGGAGGTAAATTTACCCTCATTATAAAGAGTTTTTTGAACTACTTTAAAATTTGCTGGTAAGCCATCTGCTTTGGAGGTATAAAAAGATCCGATTTCTATGTAACTTTCAGTAAAAGTGTGATCAAAACTTAGGATTTTGTCTCCATTATAAGTCATATAGCCACCTGCGTTAAATCCGCTTCTAGTCTCATCAAGCTCACTTTTTTCCATAAAGCCATCGTTATTGCTATCAGCTTTTAAATAGCCTCTTTGATAAGCTATATCACCATACCAAGCAGATACGAATTTTTCACTTTGTCCGCTTAAAATATAGCTCTTATCTTTTCTTTGATAAAAATCTTGCGAACCAAAATTTTCTTTTAAAATTTCTAAGCTTTCCTCACTTAAGGCACTTTGGACTAAATTATGAGTTATAGGATCTCTAAAATATATAGTTTGAAGCTCTTTTTGAGCTTCTTTAACCTTTTCATCTAGTTCTTTAGGCTTTAAATTCTCATCTAGTTTGTTAAGCTCGTTTTTGTTTAGTTTTTCAAAGCTAGAAGCATTTTTTAAAGACTTATAAACAGCATTATGATTTACAAAAGAGCTGTATTTCATCTGCGAAAAGTCTAGTTTAACGGAATTTAAAGCCATTTTACACCTTTAAGCTAGCATCGACAAATTTTAAAAAATCTTTAGTTTAAACTTAAAATTTTAAGAAAAATCCACAGGATCCATGTCAATGATAAGATCCTTATCAAGACTATAAGCTAGCCTTGAAGCCTTGATCAAAGCCTTATAAGAGCTTGAGCGAAGTAGGACATAAAAGCGAAATTTAGCGTTGATATACTCGATAGCACAAGCCCCACTTCCTACGATTTCAAGCTCTTTGATATCTTTTAAATTTAAGGCTATGTTTTGACATAAAGCTTAAAAATTCTTAAGCTTCTACACTTAAGCTAAATTTTGTATTTTGACTTAAATTTAAAGCTATATCTTTTACAACACTTACCAAGCCTTGAAAGTCTTTGTTTTCAAGCTCACTTTTGTCTATACCTAAAAATGAAGCACTTTTTTCTAGGAATTTATCTTTAAAATCTTCAAAAAACTTATCAAATTCTTCTTGTTTAAAATTGCCATTTGTATCAAAAAGCTCAGGGAAATTTGATTTTAGTTTTTCTAGTTCTTCTTTGTTTAAGCCTTCAATGCCCTCTTGTTTAAGTTTGTTTATGAGGTCTAATTCATCAATACTTTCAAGGAGTATATCTAAAGGGTCTTTTAAATCACTTAAAATTGTGTTTTTGCTAGCACTATAGTTTATGCCATCTATCATTTCTTGTTTTATTTCGCTTAAGCTTAGCATTTCTTTAAGGATTATAGAGCCATTTAAATCTTTATCATTTTTTATAGTCTTGTCAAGTTCTAAGGCTAGGGTAGGAGAAGTGAATTTACCCTCATTATAAAGAGTTTTTTCTCTTTTTGTTACATTTTTTACCTTTTTGTAAGTAGAAAAATCAGTAGGATCAGCAATTAAAACCATATCATCTTTTTTTAAATAAATTCCAGCACTTGCAAAAGCACTTCTAGTCTCATCAAGCTCACTTTTTTCCATAAAGCCATCGTTATTGCTATCAGCTTTTAAATAGCCTCTTTGATAAGCTATATCACCATACCAAGCAGATACGAATTTTTCACTTTGTCCGCTTAAAATATAGCTCTTATCTTTTCTTTGATAAAAATCTTGCGAACCAAAATTTTCTTTTAAAATTTCTAAGCTTTCCTCACTTAAGGCACTTTGGACTAAATTATGAGTTATAGGATCTCTAAAATATATAGTTTGAAGCTCTTTTTGAGCTTCTTTAACCTTTTCATCTAGTTCTTTAGGCTTTAAATTCTCATCTAGTTTGTTAAGCTCGTTTTTTCCTTGAGCGTTTAGGCTCACATTTTCTAAGGCTTTGTAAGTAACGGTGTTTTGGATTAAACTAGTATTAAATTTAGTTTCTGAGAAATTTAAAGCCATTTTACACTCCTTAAATTATTTAGCCCTTGCCACCATCAACCCAAGTCGTAACACCATAATAAGTTTCACAAGCCCAATTAGCAAGAATTTTCTGTCGTTCTGCGCCATTTTTGGCTGTATTTAAACAAGCCATATAATTTTTATAATTTTGCTGTGGTGTTAGATAAGGATTACCCCAAGCAAACGCACTTGAACTTCCTAGAAGTCCAGCAAAAGCCACTAAAATGAAAAATTTTTTCATTTACTCTTCCTTTTATTTCTTATTTCAAATTTGATATATAATGAAATCATCATCAAATCAAACTTAAATATAAGTCAGTGCAACTATCGACAAATTTTAAAAAATCTTTAGTTTAAACTTAAATTTTAAGAAAAATCCACAGGATCCATGTCAATGATAAGATCCTTATCAAGACTATAAGCTAGCCTTGAAGCCTTGATCAAAGCCTTATAAGAGCTTGAGCGAAGTAGGACATAAAAGCGAAATTTAGCGTTGATATACTCGATAGCACAAGCCCCACTTCCTACGATTTCAAGCTCTTTGATATCTTTTAAATTTAAGGCTATGTTTTGACACAAAGTTTCAGCTTTTTTCTTGTCTTTATCTTGAATAATCACTCTTAAAAGCCTTGAAAATGGCGGATATAAAGGATTTCTAGCCTCAAGCTCATCTTGCAAAAAGCTATCATAATCTTGTATATATTTTTCAAAAAAGGCTCTTTGCTTAGTTTGTATCAGCACCCTTGCATCGCCCTTTCTTCCGGCTCTTCCAGCTACTTGCATAGCCAAAGCTAAGCTTTCTTCAAGGGCTTTGTAATTTGGACGGAACAAATACTCATCAAGCCCCAAAATCACGCTCAAATCCACACTATGATAATCATGCCCCTTAGCAAGCATAGAAGTGCCAACTAGGATTTGAATTTTACCCTCGTTAAATTCTTTTAAAATTCTTTCAAGCTTCGTAAAACTCGTGATCTCATCGCTATCAAATTTATGGATCACCACACCTTTAAATTCATCTTCTAAGGCATCTTGCAAGAGTTTTACAAGCTCGGCTGTTCCCATTTTTCTAGCCTCAAGCAAGCTTCCTTGACAATGAGGACAAAGTTTTATTAAAGGCTCGCTAAAACCACAATAATGGCACTTTAAAGCATTTTTATTTTTATGCAAACTCAAACTTATACTACAAAAAGGACATTTGATACTTTGACCGCAATTTTGACACATTATTTGCCTAAAATTTGCCCTTGTAGGAAGAAAAATTACCGCTTGTTTTTTAGCTCTCAAACTTCTTCTTATCTCCCTTAAAATAGTGCTTGAAAGACAAAGCTCATTTTCATCAAAGATAAATTCTTTCTTGCTTTCAAAAAAAGTGCCTTTGAGTCTAAAAGAAGGCTGTTTATAAAAGCTAGTAAGGCTTGGGGTTGCTGAGCCTAACACAACCCTTGCCCCTGTTTTGCTACCTAAAAAAAGGGCTAGATCTCTGGCATTAAAACGAGGATTATTATTTGCCTTATAAGAGCTTTCATGCTCCTCATCAACGATGATAAGACCTAAATTTGAAAAGGGCAAAAAAAGAGCTGATCTTGCTCCAACTATGAGTGCTATATCTCCATTTTCTAGGCTTTCAAGACTTTTTTTCTTCTTAGGCTTAGTAATCTTAGAATGCCATAAAAAAAAATGATCCTTAAAATACACATTTAAACGCTTTGAAATTTGCGAGCTTAGGGCGATTTCAGGCATTAAAAATAAGGCTTGTTTGCCCTCTTCTAAGCACTCTTTGATAAGCGTGATATAAATCTCAGTTTTTCCGCTACCTGTATCTGCAAAAAGCAAGGAACTTTGCTGTGTTTTGATAAACTCAAGAGCTTTTTCTTGATCTTTGCTAAGAGTGGGTTTGTTAAGCTTTGTGATTTTTTTGCATTCATATTTTTTGCTTGTTTCAAAAAAACCCAGCACAAAACCCAAACTGCAAGTATAATAATAACTAATGAAAGAAGCTAGCTCAAACTGCTCTTTGCTTAGGCTTTTGTCTGTGCTTTCAAGTATGACTTTGGTGTTAAATTTAGGCTTTTGGCATTTTTTAAGAACTATGGCTGGAATATTTTTTTTATTTGCTAAATCAACTAAAACCTCGCTTAATTCCTCAAGTTCAAGCTCGCTTTCATAGACAAGGTTTTGAAGATGATAGCCTTGAAGGGCAAGTTCGTAGTAATTCATAGAAGTTCTTTGCAAAGTGCTGAATTTAAGCATTCAAAACTCATATCACTTGGCTTATACACAAAGTCAATGAAATTTTTAGCACTAAGATAAAAACGATATCCATAGTTTGAGGTTTTTATCCATGCTTTTTTACTTGAAAAAATGGGACTTGCAAGCAAAGAAGCATTGCAACACTGCGTAGTTTTGCAGTTTTGAATTTGAGCATTTGAACAAAAAAATAATTTTTCATTTTCTAAATCAATCTTTGCTTCATCTAAGACATTGACATTTGCATTGATATTTTTAAGATAAAAATCATTTTGAGCGTAGGCTAAGGCACTTTTGATAAGCTCAACATCGCTTTTAAGCTTTATCAGTTTTGCATTACTTTGTGTAAAATGAAAATACGAAAAGGCTATAGAAGCCAAAACGCCAAGTATGATAAAAACAAAAACAAGTTCTAGCATGGAAAATGCTTTTTTCATGGCTTATTAGGGTAATTCTTTATTTAGGGTTCTAACAAGTTTATTTATTTCTTTTTCTAAAAGATAGTTTCTATGGCTCTTTTCAACAAAAGCCTTAATCAAGGACTTGAGTTCTATTTTTTTTGTTCCACCAGAAATCAAAGCAATATCATCTTCTAAAACTTCTGCAAATTCCTCGCTACATCTAACTATAAAATCTTTTGCATTTACATTGATAACAACTTGTTTTTCATTTGCCAAGTGTAGCCTCTATTTTTTTCATAATATCCTCACTAGCGATATTTTTACTTTTAAGCTCTTCTTCAAGGCGTAAAATTTCATTCGTTTTGGCTTCATTTTGTGCCTTTGCACTGACAAGTTCATTTCTCAAATTTTCATTTGTTTCTAAAAGTTCATTATATCTTTCTAAAAGTTCATTGACCTTATCGGTTAAAGTATTGATAATCTTGTCATCATACATTGCTTTTTGCCTTTAAAAATTTTTTCATAATTGTAGCAAAAAAGCTTAAAATTTTGAATATTTTAAGTAATTTTTTGTAAAATTTTTGTTTTTTAAGGCAAAGATATGTTTGATTTAACCAGCGAGTTTAAACCAAGTCCTGACCAAGCTCAGGCGATTGAGGGCATAGTAAAAAGCATTAAAAAGGGCAACAAATACCAAACCTTGCTAGGCGTTACGGGTAGTGGAAAAACCTTTACTATGGCAAATGTGATCAAAGAGCTTAATATGCCAACCTTAGTGATGAGTCATAACAAAAGCCTTTGTGCGCAGCTTTACAGCGAATTTAAGGGCTTTTTTGCGAAGGACTTTGTGGAGTATTTTATAAGCTATTATGATTATTATCAACCAGAAGCTTATATACCAAGAACGGACATTTTCATAGAAAAGGATAGCTCGGTCAATGAGGATTTGGAAAGATTAAGGCTAAGTGCTACGGCTTCTCTTTTAAGCTATGATAATGTGATTTGCATAGCTAGCGTTTCGGCAAATTATGGGCTTGGAAATCCAAGTGAATATGTTGGCATGGTCTTAATCTTTGAAGAGGGCATGCAAATTTCACAAAAAGAGCTTTTAAAAAAGCTTGTGGATATGGGCTATAAGAGAAATGATAGCTTTTTTGATAGGGCTGATTTTCGTGTAAATGGCGATATTGTAGATATTTTTCCGGCTTATTTTGAAGATGAGGTGGTAAGGCTTGAGTTTTTTGGAGATGAGCTTGATAAAATGTATTATTACAATGTCTTTGAAAATAAAAAAATCAAAGATCTAAAGAAATTTATACTCTATCCAACGAGTCAATTTAGCGTGGGCGAAGTAAGGCTTAAAGAGGCTTTAAGGGGTATAAAGGCTGAACTAAATGCCCGCCTTGCTTATTTTGAACATGAAAATAAATTAGTTGAATATCAAAGGCTTAAGCAAAGGGTTGAATTTGACATAGAAATGCTTGAAAGCACAGGTATGTGTAAGGGCATTGAAAATTACGCCTTGCATTTGACAGGTTTAAAGCCAGGCGACACACCTTATACGCTTTTTGATTATTATGCTATTAAAAATCAAGATTTTTTGGTTATAGTTGATGAAAGCCATGTGTCCTTGCCTCAGTTTCGCGGCATGTTTGCAGGGGATAGAAGCAGAAAGCAAACCTTGGTCGATTATGGTTTTCGCTTGCCCTCAGCCCTTGATAATCGCCCTTTAATGTTTGATGAGTTTATCAATAAAAATTGTAAATTTCTTTTTGTCTCAGCTACTCCTGCCCCTTTAGAGCTTGAGCTAAGTGGGGCAAATGTCTTTCATCAAATCATGCGTCCAACAGGGCTTTTAGATCCAGTAATAGAGCTTAAAGATAGCGACAATCAAGTAGAAATTTTATACGATGAAGCTAAAAAAGTCATTCAAAGAAATGAAAGGGTTTTAGTTACAGTGCTTACTAAAAAGCTAGCCGAGGAGCTTAGCAGGTATTATTTAGAGCTTGGGCTTAAGGTTAAGTATATGCACTCAGATATTGACGCTATCGAGCGAAATGAGCTGATCCGTGGGCTTAGAACAGGGACTTTTGATATGCTTATAGGTATAAATTTACTTCGCGAGGGACTTGATCTGCCTGAAGTTAGTCTTATAGCCATAATGGACGCTGATAAAGAGGGCTTTTTAAGAAGCACAACAAGTCTTATTCAAACCATGGGAAGAGCTGCTAGAAATGTAAATGGCAAGGTCTTGCTTTTTTGTAAAAAAATCACAAAATCCATGCAAGAAGCTATGGATATAACAAATGAACGCCGCAAAAAGCAAGCTGAATACAACAAAAAGCATAAAATCACGCCAAAATCAGTGCAAAGAAATCTTGAAGATAGCCTTAAAAACGAGCTTGATGAGGCTGAAATTTACCGCAAAGGGCTCAAGCTTGAAAAAATGCCAGCCAAGGAAAGGGCTTCTTTAGTTAAAGAGCTTAGAACTCAAATGCTAGAAGCTGCAAAGGCACTTGAGTTTGAAAAGGCTGCCTTGCTTAGAGATGAGATCAAAAAGCTTAGAACACTTTGATCATTCGTTTAAAAATTAACTTGCAATTTTAAAATTTAAAATCCCAAATAAAAATTTCATTTGGGATTTAAGGCTTAAACTCTTGCTTTTCTTAGCTTTTTGATAAAAGGTGGAACGACAATAATCAAAACTGCACCAACAAGTAAAACTTGAGTGATCACGCTTTGCCAAAGTATTGAAAAATCGCCATTACTTATAGAAAGCGCTCTTCTTAAATTGACTTCCAACTGCTCCCCTAAAACAAAACCAAGTATAAGAGGAGCCATTGGGAATTCAAGCTTTCTTAAGATATAACCTAGAACACCTATGATGAAAATAAGTACCAAATCAAAACTTGTGCTATTGATAGAATAAACACCAATAGCAGAAACTATAGCAATAACAGGTGCTAAGCTCCATAAAGGAACTTCCAAAATTTTAACAAATAAACCTATAAAAGGTAGATTAAGTAAGAGTAAGACAATATTTGCGATCAACAAAGCAGCAATGAGTCCCCATACCACATCAACTTGTGCTGTAAACATAGTTGGACCAGGAGTGATATTATAAAGTGTTAAAGCTCCCATCATAACAGCAGTAGTTCCAGATCCTGGTAAGCCAAGAGTAAGCATAGGAATAAAAGAGCCGCAAGCTGAAGCATTATTTGCTGCTTCAGGAGCTGCTACACCTTTTAAGTCTCCTTTGCCAAACTGCCCCTTTTCTCCAGCTATTTTTTTCTCACTCATGTAGGTTATAGCACTTGCTATAGTTGCACCAGCTCCAGGTAAAACACCCACAAAAAACCCTACAAAAGAAGATCTTATGATAGTTGCAAAGCAAGAAAAAAATTCTTTCAAGCTAACCAAAAGTTTGCCTGTTTTTTTGATAATACTCTGACTTGTATGTGTATTTTCAAGTATAAGCAAAAGTTCACTAATAGAAAAAAGTCCCATGACCAAAACAACGAAAGAAATTCCATCTGAAAGATGTGGGCTATCAAAGGTAAAACGATAAACACCTGTGTTTCCATCTATACCTATGGTTGTTAAAAAAAGTCCTATAAGAGCTGAAAGCAAAGATCTTATAGGCTTTTGAGCAAGCATACTTCCTAAGGTTGCAAGACCAAAAATAATAAGAGCAAAATACTCAGCAGGACCAAAACTCAAAGACCATTTCGCAATCAAAGGAGCAAATAAAATAATCCCTCCAATAGCGATCAAAGATCCTATAAAAGAACTCAACGCACTGATACAAAGTGCTTTCCCTGCTTGTCCTTTCTTGGCAAGGGGATGTCCATCTAAGGTCGTCATGATAGCAGCTGCATCCCCTGGAATACCAAGTAAGATAGAAGAAATCCGTCCTCCGTATTCACAGCCTATATACACGGTGGCAAGCAAGATAAGTGCTGATTCTGCAGGAAGCTTCATCGCAAAAGCTAAAGGCAATAAAATAGCAACCCCATTAATAGGTCCAAGACCCGGTAACATTCCAACTATAGTGCCTATAAAGCAACCTAGTAAAGCTATGATGAGATTTTGAGGCTCTAAAGCTACGCTAAAGCCTTGCATTAAATACATTAAAGTATCCATTTTAACCCCTTATCCAAAAATATAACCAGAAGGCAAGGTAATTTGCAATAAATCATCAAAACAATAATACAAAATAACACTTGCTAATGCCGAAAAAATCAATGCTTTAATGATATTTGTCCCAAAAAGTAAAGCCATAACAAACATCAAAAGCCCACTACAAATGATAAAACCCAAATACTCAAAGCAAAAAGCGAAAATGAAAAAAGAAAGTACAAGGGCGACAAGTTTTTTTAAAAGCTTGGTATCAGGCCACTTTACATTTGTATCCTCGGCAAAGAAAAAAAGCAAAAACGAACAGAATGTAAGCAAGATCAAAGTTCCTATAGGAAAAGGACGCGGACCTAAAGGCTCATAACTAAATGGGGTAGTTATACCCCAACCTATGTAAATGCCAGCTAAAGACAAAACAATCAAAATAGAAGCTAAAATTCGGGTGCTAATCATTTTCTTACTTTATAAGACCAAATTCTTTTGCTAAGACTCTATAATCTTGCACTTGCTTTTTCACAAAGTCTTCAAATTCTTTGCCTGTCTTCTTAAACTCAAATAAACCTCTTTGTTTGAGTTGCTCTTTATAAGCCTCGCTTTGATGAAATTTATTAAAGGCTTCAAGCCACCAATTATATTCTTCATTAGTTATTTTAGGAGCCATATAATAACCTCTTAAAGTAACCCACTGCACATCATATCCTAATTCTTTTGCCGTAGGAACACTAGCTAAAACTCCAGAAAGTCTCTCGGGTGAAAAAAGAGCTAAAACCCTTACAGATTTTGCTTCTACATGAGGTAAAAGCTCGGCTATGCCTCCACTTAAAACATGAACATGTCCCCCTAAAAGTGCAGAAAAAGCATCACCGCCTCCCTCAAAAGCCACAAAGCGAATTTTCTTCACATCTATACCAGCAGCCTTACTCAATAAAGCCGTTTGCATCCAATCTTGTCCTCCTATAGAACCACCAGCAGCGACACTAATAGAACCAGGATCCTTTTTTAAAGCTGTAATCAAATCTTGAAAACTTTTAATAGGAGAATCTGCTCTTACAGCAACCATACCATAATCAACTCCAGCACTTGCAAGCCATTTAACATCATTTTCATTGTATTTACCATGTTTGCCAGTGGCTATATTAAGTAAAGTTCCACTTGAAAAAGCTGTTACGACATTAGCATCTTTAGCTTTATTTGTGATCATGGTATTATAAGCCACAACACCAACTCCACCCGGTAAATAAGTAACCCTCATGGGCTTAGTAAGAAGTTTGGCATCAAGCATACCAACTTGAATAAATTTACAAGTCAAGTCAAAGCCACCGCCTGGTTGAGCAGGAGCTATACACTCGGGACGATTTGGCTCTTTTGCTAAGGCTAAAGAACTTAGCAAAATCAATGCACAGCATAAAGATTTTAATTTCATGTTTTCTCCTTGTGAATAAATGTATTTGTAAATTCATTATTATACATAATTATTAAAGATTTATTAAAAGTGGGCTTGGTAATTTAAGATTTTTTAAAGAAAATGTAACTTATTTACTCGAAAATAAAATTAAAACATATTTTATCTATACCTGTAAGTATTGATTGTTTTTCATCGCTAAGGATTAAAATAAAGCTTATATTACGATAAAGCATTTAAGTTATTTTAAAAATACTCAAGAAGAAATTTCTAGCTTCATAAAATTCATATGTATAATAAATAATTTTATATCTTATAAATTATTTAAACAATACTAAAAAATAAAGCTAAAACAAGGTAAAAATTACTTTCCTTTAAAGTCATCTCCGCCAAATTTAAGCAAGGCAGAACCCCAAGTAAATCCACCTCCAAAAGCATCAAGTAAGATCAAATCCCCTTTTTTAAGTCTTCCTTTCTCATAGGCTTCATTCATCGCCATAGGGATAGAAGCTGCTGAGGTATTGCCATATTTTTGTATAGTAATCACGCATTTATCATCAGGAAAATTAAGTTTTTCTTGTACGGCTTTGATTATCCTTAAATTAGCTTGATGAGGGATAAAAAGATCTATGTCTTCTGATTTTATATTATTTTTTGCAAGGATTTCAACCACATCATTCTTTAAGGTTTCAACAGCGATTTTAAAAACTTCTTTTCCCTGCATTTTCATTGCTAAAGGTTGAGCATTGCTTGTTTTATCACTTCTTTCTATCTTCAAAAGCTCAGCATATCTTCCATCTGTTGCCGTATGCGTATCAATAATTGGGTATTTATCATCAACGCCAATTACAGCAGCACCAGCTCCATCTCCAAATAAAATACAAATTCCCCTATCTGTATAGTCCATAACCGAGCTTGATTTTTCAGCCCCTACAATCAAAACATTCTTTCTTAAATTACTTTCAACCAAAGCTTTAGCAGTTTCAAGCAAAAAAATAAAACCTGAACACCCTGCACTAATATCAAAGGCACTAATACCCTCAAGTCCTAAATTTGCGGCAATTTTACAGGCAGTTGAAGGCATGGTAAAATAATCAGGGCTCAAAGTTCCAACGACTATAGCATCAATGTCACTTGGCTTTAAATTTGCCCTTTGTATAGCTAGAAGTGCAGCTCTTGTTCCTAAATCACTAGCCTTTTCATGCTCTGCAGCTATACGCCTTTGCTTAATACCGCTTCGTCTAGTAATCCAATCATCACTCGTGTCAATGATTTTTTCTAGATCTTGATTGCTCAAAATATTTTCAGGTATAAATGCTGCTACACTTTTTAAGGAAGCCTTATTTTGCAAAGATGGATAATTCATTTTCTATAACTTTATTAATATTTGATTCGCTAAAATTTAGGGCTTGAAACATAGCATTTTTAATTGCTCTTGAATCGCTTTTTCCATGAGAAATAATCACGCAACCATTTACACCAAGCAAGGGAGCACCGCCGTATTCTTGCCAATCAATATGCTTTCTAAGCTTTTTAAAAACAGGTTTCATGAGCAAAGCACCCAAACTTGCTATTGTAGATCTTTTGACATTTTCTTTAAGAATTTTAAAAATAGCCGTCGCTGTGCCTTCACAGGCTTTTAAGATAATATTTCCGCTAAAGCCATCACAAACCAAAACATCTATACTTCCGTTGAAAATATCGCGTCCCTCAGCATTTCCCACAAAACTACCTAGCTTTTTTAAAAGAGGGTATGTTTCTTTAGTAAGTTCATTTCCCTTTGTTTCTTCTTCTCCATTTGAAAGCAGAGCTACTCGAGGTTTTTTGATAGACATGATCTCCTTAGCATAGGCTTCGCCCATAACAGCAAACTGAAACAAATGCTCGCTTTTACAATCCGTATTAGCACCAACATCTAAAAACAAAGTTTTTCCGCTGATATTTGGCATCAAGGTGGCAATAGCTGGACGCAAAACCCCCTGAAGTCTTCCTATGCGAAGTGTAGCCAAAGACATGGTAGCTCCACTATGACCTGCTGAAACAACAGCTTGAGCTTTTTTACTTCTTACAAGCTCTATGGCTTTATAAATAGTACTTTCCTTATGTTTTAAAGCCTCAGTGGCACTTTCTTGCATAGGAAAAATTTCGCCAGCTTCTTCATAACTTACAAATTCTTGTAAATGTTTAGGAATAAGAGGCTTTAAAAGCTCACTTTGACCTACTAAAATAGCATTAAAAGGTCTTTCTTCTAAGGCTAAAATCAAGCCTTCGATAATGGGTTTTTGTCCAAAATCACCGCCCATTGCATCAATGGCAATGCTTACCATATCTTAATATTCCTTAGTTACAGGATTGACACGATGAGGCATTTTATAAGTGCCATCTTTATCTTTCACAGGCATTACAAGTTTTACCTTATAGTGTGTCCTACGCTTTGCTGCACGAGTTTTACTCACTCTTCTTTTAGGAACTGCCATTTTTACTCCTTTTGTTTAAATCAATTTACATTTTTCACAATAAAAATAATCACTCATATAGGATTCAAATTCATTAAGGGCTATTTCCATAAGATCAATTTGCCCATCAAAAAATTCAATCACATCAGCAAGTTCTTTGGGATTATCCTTATAGATTCCATCACTTGCTAAAATTTGAGTTTTTTCATTTAATTCAAGTTCAAGTTCTTGCCCACAAGAATCACAAAGTTTATAAGCAAAGCCTTTTAATAAACCCTCCACACAAACAAGCCTAGACTCAAGCCTTTTAAGCTCGCCTTCGAAGCTAATATTATCAAAATTTAGCTTAAAGGGATATGCAGATGAACTTATTTTAGCAAAGGCTATTTTCATTTATGAAAGCTCATCAGGCTTAAAGAAAAACTCGATTTCTACCTTTGCATTTTCAAGACTATCACTACCATGAACAGCATTTGCATCGATACTTTCTGCAAAATCAGCTCTAATAGTTCCTGGTTTAGCTTCTTTTGGATTTGTAGCTCCCATCAAGTCTCTATTTTTTAATACCGCACCCTGTCCTTCCAAAACTGAAACAACCACAGGACCACTAATCATAAATTCAACCAAATCTTTAAAAAATGGTCTATCTTTATGAATGGCATAGAAATTCTCAGCCTGTTCTTTGCTTAATTTTAGCTTTTTAAGGGCAACAATCCTCAATCCGTTTTTTTCAAAACGAGCTAAAATTTCCCCAATAACCCCTTTTTTAACTGCATCAGGCTTTATGATTGATAAAGTTTTTTCCATAAAGATCCTTTCTAAAAAATAACAGATATAAACTTGAGATTATACTTATACTTTGTTTAAAAGAAAGTTAAACAATAATAAAAATATAAAAATTGTGTTTTTAAAATGATAATTTATTTTTTTAAGAAAACATTTAAGAATTAAGGATATAATTTCGTTACAAATAAAATTTATCAATTAGGAGAAATCAAATGATTGTTACAAAAAAAGCTTTAGATTTTACTGCTCCAGCAGTATTAGGAAATAACCAAATCGTAGAGGATTTTAATCTTTACAAAAATCTTGGTCCAAAAGGTGCAGTAATTTTCTTTTATCCAAAAGATTTTACCTTTGTTTGCCCTTCTGAAATCATCGCGTTTGATAATAGATATAGTGATTTTAAAGAGCGTGGTATAGAAGTTATTGGAATTTCTGGAGATAATGAGTTTTCTCACTTTGCTTGGAAAAATACTCCTGTAAATCAAGGTGGTATTGGTCAAGTTAAATTCCCTTTGGTCGCTGATTTAACTAAGCAAATTGCTAGAAATTTTGATGTTCTTTTTGCTGAAGCAGTTGCTCTTCGTGGTTCTTTCTTGCTCGATGCTGATGGAACAGTTCGTCATGCTGTTATCAATGACTTGCCACTTGGTAGAAATATTGATGAAATGATAAGAATGGTTGATACTATGCTTTTCACCAATGAACATGGCGAAGTTTGCCCTGCTGGCTGGCATAAAGGCGATGAAGGTATGAAAGCTGATCCTAAGGGTGTTGCTGATTATCTTGATAAACACGGAAAAAAACTTTAAAAACAAAAAGCCTCTATACAAAGAGGCTTTTTAAGACCTTACTTTTTTTCTTAAAAATAACTCTTTTGCAACAATCAAAGCCACACTGATATTTATCAAAACATCAGCCACATTAAAGATCGCAAATTCAAACCATTTGTGCCAAAAAAACATATCTACAACCCCATCCCACAAAAAACGATCAAGTAAATTTGAAAAACCAGAGCCAAGCATGAGAGCAAAGGCTAAAAGATGAGTTTTTAAAAAGCCTTTTTGCCAAAAAAGATATAGAGCTAAGATAAGTAAAAGTGCTAAATGAAGCCATTTTAAATAATGCTCCAAAAAGCTAAACATAGAAAAAGCAACGCCGCGATTTAAAACCAAACGAAGATCTAAAAAATCACTCTCAAAAAGCCCTGTATAAGCAAAACCAAGCTGTAAATGTGTTATAACTTGAGAAAAATTTTGATGACTTAAATTAGCCTGCAAACTTAAACACAAAAGCTTGAAACTCTGATCTAAAAACAAAGCTAAGACAAATAACAAAGCAAATCGTTTTATGATTTGCCTCTTATTTTCACTCTCAAGCATTCAAGGCTTTCTTGAAAAAATCCACCACTATTTTCATTTGCTCATCTAAGAGCCTTTCATTTTTAGCCTCAAGCAAGAGCCTGATTAAATTTTCTGTGCCAGAATAGCGAAAAAGGCTTGAAATTTGCTTTTGTCTTAGGCCTTCTTCAAGCTCTTTAAGCCCCTTTAGCCTTGAAAGCTCCTTTTTTTCCTCTATCTTTAAATTTACTAACCTTTGGGGATAGGGTTTAATCTGGGCTAAAATTTCACTAGCCCTTTTCTTTTTAGTAAGCAAGAGTGCGGAAAATTGAAGAGCAGCAATTAGTCCGTCTCCTGTTTTTGCATAATCACTAAAGACTATATGACCGCTTTGCTCTCCTCCAAAATTGCCCCCATTTTTTCTAAGAGCATCAAGCACAAATTTATCGCCAACCGAGCAAGTTTCAAGCTCTATTTTATGCTTGTTTAAAAACTCTTTCAAGGCCCCGTTACTCATAATAGTAGCAACCACCTTTGAGCGAAGCTTATTTTGCTCTTTTAAAAAAAGAGCTAAGACGCCTAGCAAGCTATCTCCATTTGCAACCTCGCCTCTTTCATCAACCACCACTAGCCTATCAGCATCGCCGTCAAAGGCAAAGCCAACATCAGCACGAAGCTTTTTTACCTCAAGGGCTAAATTTGCAGGGTGTAAAGCACCGCAATTATCATTGATATTTAGCCCATTTGGCTTATCATTTAGCACTATGACCTCAGCTCCAAGTTCTTTAAAGATAGTTGGAGCGACGCGGTAAGCTGCCCCATTTGCCACATCTAAAAGAACGCGTAAGTTTTTTAGGGTCAAATCCTTTGGAAAAGAATTTTTGATAGAAACTATGTAACGCCCTATCACATCATCAATTCTTTTGCTTTGTCCTATATTTTCATCTGTGCTTTTAGCCTCTTCGATAAGCTTATCATTAAAGTAAATTTCCTCGATTTTAGCCTCACTTTCAACCCCAAGCTTGTTTCCGTGAGCATCAAAAAATTTAATCCCATTATCATAGTAAGGATTATGAGAAGCTGAGATCATAATACCAGCGTCACATCTCATATCCTCAGTTAAAAAGGCTATAGCCGGAGTTGGCATAGGTCCTATTTGAATGACATTGTAACCTATGGAGGTAAGCCCTGAAACTATGGCGTTTTCTATCATATAGCCACTGCGGCGGGTGTCTTTGCCGACAAGTATGTTGTTTGTGAGTGATTTTTCTTTAAAATAAATCCCAGCAGCCATAGCAAGACGCATAGCAAGAAAGCTATCTAAAAACTCCCCAGCCTTTGCACGAACCCCATCTGTTCCAAAAAGTTTCATATTTTTAACCTTAAAAAATTTTTGCATAAATTATAGCAAACAAGCCTTAAAAAAGATAAACACTCTTTTTAAATTTAAAAAATAATCCTTCAAAAGAGAGTGAATTTACCTTATCATAAGCTTAAAATGATAAAATAACGCTTTCATTTTACAAGAAAGGAAAAAGATGTTAGAAGGTATCGTTAGAGAGAGTATCGGTAGAAAGGCTTCTAAGGCTTTAAAAAGAGATGGTTATCTAATCGCAAACATCTATGGCAAAGGGCTTGAAAATATAAACGCAGCCTTTAAGCTTAATGACTTCATCAAAGAAGTGCGAAAAAAAACCAGCCTCATTTTTGATGTTAAGGTGGGTTCAAAAACACTAAGCGTTGTGGTTGTGGATTATCAAAAAGATCCCGTTACAGCACAGCTTAAGCATGTGGATTTAAAAGTAGCACAAAAAGGCGTGCTTTCAAAATACATGGTGCCGATAAAGATCACAGGAATAGCGATAGGCCTTAAAAATAAAGGTGTTTTGATCCAGTCTAAAAGAAGGCTTAAGGTAAAATGTGTGGCTGAAAATTTGCCAAATTTCTTTGAGCTTGATGTAAGCAAACTTGATGTGGGTGATGCCCTACTTGTAAGAGATATCGTCGTTCCTAATGGCGTGAGCATCGTTGAGGCTGATAGAGTCGCTGTTGTAGGCGTAGAAAAAGCGAGATGATCTTAGTCGTAGGACTTGGAAATTTAGGCGAAACTTACGATAAAACCCGCCACAATGCGGGTTTTATGCTTCTTGATTTATTTTTAGAAAAACTCAAAAAAGAAAACCTTTCTCAAACTCCCATTTCAAATGCTAAATTTAAGGGCGAGCTGGTAAAGTGTGGCGAACTTTTGCTTTTAAAACCTCATACTTTTATGAATGCTTCAGGACTTAGTGTCAAGGCGGTTAAGGATTTTTACAAGTGTGAGCGTATGGTGGTTTTGCATGATGATATTGATTTAAAGCTTGGGGCTTTGAAATTTAAAAAAGGTGGCTCAAGCGGTGGTCATAACGGACTTAAAAGCATTGACACGCTTTGTGGAAATGACTATGAGCGCGTTCGCATAGGCGTTGGCAAGGATCAAAATGTGATTGATTTTGTTTTGGGTAAATTCACAAAAGCTGAACTTGAAATTTTAAACCCCGTTTTAGCCCACGCCACAAATGCACTAAGTGCTTTAATGCAAAGCGATATCACTCAAGTTGCTTCTAAATTTAGCCTCAAGGCTTAGCATGCAAAGTGTTTTTTTTAGATTTATTTCAGGAATTTATCTTAAGAATTTTTTTATTATTTTTTTTGGATTGCTGGCATTTTTTTTGAGCGTTGATTTGCTCGTTAATCTTCAAAACTTGCCAAGTGCTGCAAATTTATTTTTACTTTATATAGTATTTCTTGCATGCTCAGCCATTCAATACATCTTACCCGTAGCACTTATCTTTGCCTTGGTTTTATCTATGATTTCTATCATTAGAAGCAATGAATTTGTGAGCTTTTGTGCCTTGGGACTGAGTAAAAATTTAATCATTTTATACCCATTTTTATGGGCATTATTTTTTTGTTTTATTTATGTGGCTTTAAATTTTACGCCCTTTGCTTATGCTAGTTCTTATCAAAAAAATATCGTAAATAATGCAGAACTCATGAGACAAAGCGATAATGTTTTTATAAAATATGATGATAGTTATATCTATATCAAAAGCCTTGATCCTTCTAAAAATGAAGTTTTGGGAATGAAAATTTTTTCTCTTAAGGATTTAAATATCAGCGAGGTTATCGATGCTAAAAAAGCTAATTTTCAAGATAGCTTTTGGCTCTTAGAAGATGGCTTAAGTATAAGCTTTCCTGAAAATTTAGAACTTTTAGGCAAAGGACTTGAAGTGAAAGAATTTAAAAATTTACAAGCTTTAAATGATTTTAAACCTAAGCTTATTGAAAGTGTAGCAAGCAAAAGCACATATACGATTATGGATGCTTTAGATAGCATCATTGTCTTACAAAAACAAGGAGTAAATATTTGGAGCGTAAAAACCGAGCTTTATAAACTTATTTTTGCTCCATTTTTTGCGCCTTTTTTAATGCTTATTATTTATTATTTTTTTCCTATCACTGCAAGATTTTTTAATCTTGCTTTTTTAAGCTTTGTATTTTTCATAGTAGTACTTGGAATTTGGGGCTTACTTTTTTTGCTTATAAGACTAAGCGAAGGAAGGGTTTTGCTCCCTGAAATAGGCATTATCCTGCCTGTTTTACTTTTAGCTCTTACAGCCTTAATGAGTTTTCGTAAGCATAAATGATTTTAGCTTAAAAAAGGTTCATTTTTGGATATAATGACATTTTTATAAATAAGGTTTTAAATGGACTATAAAAAATTAAAACAGCAGTATCAAACTCCTTTTTATATTTATGATTTTGATGAGGTTAAGCAAAGATTTTTTGCCCTAAAAGAAGCTTTTAAAGCAAGAAAAGCTCAAATTTTTTATGCTCTTAAGGCTAATTCAAATTTAAGCCTTTTAAAAATGCTTAGTGAGCTTGATAGTGGCTTTGATTGCGTGAGCAAAAACGAGATAGCAAGGGCCTTAAAGGTGGGCGCAAAGCCTTATAAGATCATTTTTAGCGGGGTAGGAAAAAGCGAAGATGAACTTAATTTTGCCCTAGAAAATAATATTTTATATATAAATTTAGAAAGTTATGCTGAAATGCTCTTGCTTGAAAAAATCGCCAAAAATATGGGCAAAAAAGCAAGAATCAGCGTGCGTGTTAATCCAAATGTAGATGCCAAAACCCACCCTTATATCTCAACAGGGCTTAAAAAGGATAAATTTGGAGTAAGCATTGAGGAGGCTAAAAAGATCTATCTTTATGCTAGTAAGGCTGAGTTTTTAGAGCCTGTGGGTGTGCATTTTCACATAGGCTCTCAGCTTTTAAACACAGCTCCTATAGCTGAGGCTGCTAGCATAGTCGCAAACTTAGTAAAAGAGCTAAAAGCACTTAAAATAGAGCTTAAATTCTTTGACATAGGAGGAGGGCTTGGCATAAGCTATGAAAAAAACGAGCCTGAGCCGAATTTATATGATTACGCGCAGGGGATTTTAGCTTCCTTAAAGGGGCTTGATCTTAGCATAGGACTTGAGCCAGGACGCTTTTTGGTTGGAAAAGCGGGCGTTTTAATCACTTCCGTGCTTTATGAAAAGCAAAATGAGGATAAACGCTTCATCATAGTTGATGCGGCTATGAATGATCTTATCCGTCCTAGTCTTTATAATGCTTATCACGAAATTATTTTGCCCTATTCAAGCGGTGAAATAAGCCCTTGTGATGTGGTGGGTGGAATTTGTGAAAGTGGGGATTTTTTCGCCAAAGATAGAGCTTTGCCAAGCACTAAGCAAGGCGATATCATGCTTATAAAAAATGCCGGAGCTTATGGCTTTTCAATGAGCAGTAATTATAATAGCAGAAATAAAGTTTGCGAACTTGCCCTTGAAAATGGCAAAATAAGGCTCATTAGAAAAAGAGAAAGCTTTGAGGATCAAATTGCCTTAGAGCTTGAGTGTTTAAAAGGGTAAAAAATGCTAGCACAAGAAAGCTTAAAAAGCAAAGAAAAAAGCTTATTTTTTACTGAAGATAAGATCAAAATTTATCATGCAAATTCCTTAGATAAAACTCTTTTGAAAGAAGAAAGTATAGATTTAATTGTTACTTCTCCACCTTATAATGTTGGTATTGACTATAGTTCAAATGATGATAATTTAAGCTACGATGAGTATTTAAATTTCACTCATCAATGGCTTAAAAATTGCTATTTTTGGGCAAAAAATAGGGCTAGACTTTGCCTTAATGTTCCCTTAGATAAAAATAAAGGTGGAGTTCAAAGCGTGGGTGCTGATATTACGCAACTTGCTAAAAAAATAGGTTGGAAATATCATAGCACTATTATTTGGAATGAGGGTAATATCTCACGCCGCACTGCTTGGGGATCTTGGCTTAGTGCTTCAGCTCCTTACATTATAGCCTCTGTAGAGCTTATTTTAGTGCTTTATAAAGAGGAATGGAAGAAAAAAATTAAGGGAGTAAGTGATATAAGCAAGGAAGAATTTATGGCTTGGACGAATGGACTTTGGCAATTTAATGGAGAGTCAAAAAAACGAATAGGTCACCCAGCACCCTTTCCCAGAGAGTTACCAAGACGCTGTATAAAGCTTTTTTCCTTTGTGGGTGATACAGTTTTAGATCCCTTTTGTGGCAGTGGTACTACACTTTTGGAAGCTTTGTCAAATAATCGCTTAGGTATTGGATTTGAACTTGATAAGGATTATTGCAAACTTGCAAGAAAAAGAATTTTAGATGAAAGGAACTTATTTTAAATGAAAAAAGCTTTTTCTCAGCTTGATTTAATAATGGAGTTTTTTAAAGCAAATGCGAATAAAGATATTTCTCACCCTGAGGTAGTAGATTGGCTAACAAAAGAATGGTATAAAAGAACAGGCAAAGTTTTTAGAGATCCGGATAGAGGTATTAGAAGCTTACATCAAAAGGGTTATTTGCAAAAAATCAACAAAGGAATTTATCGTTATGATCCAAATTTTGTAAATTTAAGAGAGGATTTAGAGGATTTTACACCAGCTTTGAAAAAGCAAATTTTGCAAAGAGATGATTACAAGTGCGTGATTTGTGGTATGGGTCAAAAAGAAGGTGTAGAACTACATGTAGATCATATAAAGCCTAAGGATTTGGGGGGAAAAGCAAGTTTAGAAAATGGTCAAACACTTTGTAGTAGGCATAATTTTTTAAAGAAGAATTTAAAGCAAACAAAAACCGGTAAAAAAATGTTTATAAGAATGCTAGAAAGTGCCAAGGAAAATAAAGAAAATGAGCTTGTAGCTTTTTTAGAAGAGCTTTTAAGCATTTATGAAAAATATAATATTAATGGGCACATAGTATGGAAAAAGGATAATTAATGTTTTTCCTAGATGTGCAAGGGACCCTTCTTAGTGATAAAGACAAAAGCTTGATCGAGGGAGCAAAGCAGTTGATTGAGCATTTAAATTTAAAAAAACTCCCTTATGTCATCATCACAAATAACACCAAAAAGCTTGATTTTTTGCAAATTTTAAGGCAAAAAGAACTTGCGATAAAAGAAAATGCTTATATCGATCCCTTTTTTGTTCTAAGTACTCTTATGAGGAAGCTTTTTAAAGCTAAGCCCTATGAAAATATAGCTGCCTTTGGAAGCGAGCCTTTTTTGCAAAGTCTTGAAAATTTAGGCTTTAAGCTTGATTTCCAAAGCCCACAAGCTCTTTTGATAGCTAGCTGGGACGGCTTTAACTTTAAAGATTTTGCCAAGATGATAGAACTAGCCAAAAAAGGCGTCAAAGTCATAGCCATGCATGAAACAAGCATTTATAAAAAGGACGGACTTTCTTACCCCGGAGTTGGTGCTATCATGCACATGCTAAAATATGCTTGTGATTTAAAATACGAGGTCGTGGGGAAGCCAAGCCTTGCTTTTTATAAGGAAGCTTTAAATTTACTTAAAAAGCAAGATGAAAGGGCTGAGTTTAAAGATATTACGATAATTAGCGATGATTATAAGGGCGATTTGATAGAGGCTAAAAGGCTTGGAATGAAAACAAAGCTTGTTTTAAGTGGGAAGTTAAGTAGTAGCGATGGGCTTGATAAGAGCTTTTTAGATGGGGTTTATCCTAGTGTTTTGCAGATTTTAAAGGAGCTTGAATGCCTAAAATAAAAGAATTTAGAGATAAAATCGACAAGGTTGATGATGAAATTCTAAGACTTTTAAATGAAAGAATGAACTATGTAAAAAGCATAGGCGAGCTTAAAATGCAAAGTGGAGGCAGTATTTACCGCCCTGAAAGAGAAAGAGCCATTATAAAAAGGCTTAAAGAGCAAAACAAGGGGCTTTTAAATTTAAACGCTATTGAGGCCATTTATGGAGAAATCTTTGCTGTTTCAAGGAATTTAGAAAAGCCTCAAAAGGTTGCTTATCTTGGACCTGAGGGAACTTACACTCATCAAGCTGCAAGAAGCCGTTTTGGTGCTATGAGCTCTTACACAGCCCTAGCTAGCATAGAAGATGTTTTTAAAGAACTTGTAAATAAAGAGGCAAATTATGGAGTAGTTCCCATTGAAAATAATACTGAAGGTGCAGTTGGGCTTACCTTAGACTGCCTTGGAAAATACAGCGAGCTTAAGATCTTTGCTGAGCTTTACCTAGACATTCATCACTCTTTTGTTAGCATTAATGAAAATTTAAAAGAACTTGCTCGAGTTTATTCTCACCCACAAGCTTATAATCAATGCAGAAATTTCCTTGAAAGCCACGAGCTTATGGGGGCTGAGTTTGTCCCTGCTAAATCAACAGCAAACGCAGCCTTTCTAGCCTCAAAGGATAAAAACTCAGCTGCTATTTGTTCTAAAATCGCAGCCAAGCTTTTTAATGTGCCTGTTTTGTTTGAAAAGATTGAGGATAATCTAGCAAATCGCACCCGTTTTTTGATCCTAAGTGATATTAAAAATCCAAGCTTGCCAAATTGCAAAACTTCCATTTTAGCACATACAGCACATAAACCCGGAGGGCTTTTCTTGCTTTTAGAGCAGTTTAAAAAAGAAAATATTAATCTTACCAAGCTTGAATCACGCCCTGTTAAGTCAAAGGAGTTTTTACATAGCTTTTATATAGACTTTGAGGGTCATATTGATGATGAGAATGTTAAAAGAGCCTTGGAAGGTGTTGAGCAAGTTATTTGGCTTGGATCTTATCTTAATGCAGAGAAAAATTAAAAGGAGAAAAACATGCAATTTAATGAAGTTTTAAAAAAGCTCTCAAATTACGAACCCGGCAAGGATATCGAAGTGATTGCTAGAGAATACGGCGTTAAAGAAGTTATCAAGCTAGCCAGCAATGAAAATCCCTTTGGCACTTCGCCTAAGGTACAAAAGATCTTGCAAGAAAATGCAGCTAAGGCACATTTGTATCCTGATGATAGCATGAGCGAACTAAAAGCAAAGCTTAGCTCTAAATTTGGCTTAAAAAATGAGAATATTATTATCGGTGCTGGAAGCGATCAAGTGATAGAATTAGCAATTCATGCAAAGCTAAATTCTAAAAATGCCTTTTTGCAAGCTGGAGTTACTTTTGCGATGTATGAAATTTATGCCAAGCAATGCGCGGCAAAATGCTACAAGACAAGGTCTTTAACGCATGATTTGGCTGAATTTAAAGAAGCTTACTACAAGCATAAAGATGAAATTGCTATCATTTTTTTATGCGTTCCAAACAATCCCTTGGGCGAGTGCCCAAGTGCCTTAGAGCTTGAAAACTTCATCAAAGAAATTGATCCTAACTGCCTTGTTATCATCGATGCAGCTTATAATGAATTTGCAAGTTTTAAGGATAAAACTAAGCATTTAGAGCCTAAAAGCTTACTTGAGAACTTTAGCAATGTACTTTACCTTGGCACCTTTTCTAAGCTTTATGGCTTAGCAGGACTTAGGATAGGTTATGGGCTTGGCGGGGCTGAAATTATCAGTGCTTTGTATAAACTTAGAGCGCCTTTTAATGTGAGCAATTTGGCTTTAAAAGCAGCTGTTGGCGCGCTTGATGATGAGGATTTTTGTCAAAAAACCTTGGAAAATAACTTCTCGCAGATGAAAAGATACGAGGAATTTGCTAAGAAGCATTCTTTTAAGAGCATTGAGAGTTATACGAATTTTATCACTTATTTTTTTGATGAAAAAGAAAGCTCTGATCTGTCTGAAAAATTGCTTAAAAAAGGTATAATAGTGAGAAATTTAAAAAGTTATGGTTTAAATGCTATGCGTATAACTATAGGAACGCCTTATGAAAATGATCGTTTCTTCGAAGAATTTGAAAATATTTTAAGAGCTTAGCTTAGTTTAAGCTTCAAAATTTACTTTGGTATTTTCATTAAATTTTCTCCTATTGAAAATTTTTATCAAAAAATACTCGGCACAAATGTGATTATTATCAAAGAAAATTTAAAAATGGATTAATATTATCCTTTATCTTAAACCTTACAAAGTGCAAGATCGGCGAAAAAGTAAGGAAAATTTATGAAATATCCTAAGAATATAAAGAAAATTTTGTAAATTTATCCGCAAAAATACATTTTTTAGCATTTTTTTAACAAAAAGAGCTGAAAAATGGCTTAAGATAGTGTATAATAGTGCGAAATTTTAGCGATTTTTAGGATAGATTGAATGGAAGAGTTTAAAAATATGCTCCACCAAGTGGGGCAACTTTATCAAAATCTCACAAAAAAACAACGCATTGTTATCGCCGCTTCTATTGTCCTTGTCATTGCTTTTTTAGTGTTTTTAGCACTTTACAAAGGAGGAGGATCTGCTGATACAAATAGCTATGTTGTCTTGGTAGAAAATACAGACGCGAGTAACTCAGCTGCTATCGTAGCAAAACTTGAGCAAACGGGAGTTCCTTATAGATTACAAAATGAAAGAACTATACTCGTTCCGCAAGATCAAGTCGCTAGACAAAGAATGATGATCGCAAGCGAGGGCTTGATCAAAGATAGTAAAATGGGCTGGGAAGGCTATGACCAACAAGAATTTGGAGCGACTTCTGAGGCTGAAAGGATCAAGTATTTAAGAGCTATTCAAACTGAGCTTGCAAGAGCTATAGAGAGTCTAGAGCCTATCCAAAGAGCCAGTGTTTTTATAGCCTTACCTAAAGAAAGTGTTTTTGTCGAAAGACAAACTCCTCCAACAGCTGCTGTTGTTGTCAATATCAAAGAGGGTTTAAAACTTACCACAAAACAAATTGATGGGATTAAGTCCATAGTGGCTTCTTCAGTGCCAAAACTTTTACCTGAAAATGTTAAGATTGCCGATCAAAGAGGGCAACCTTTAGATGTACAAGGTGCTTATGATAGTGAAGTGGTTTTAGCACAAATTCAATACAAAAGAGATCATGAAAGAGAGCTTGAGGAAAAAATTGTCAATGTTTTAGCAAGATTTGCAGGTGGTGCTGATAAGGTCGTAGCTAATGTAAATATCGAGTATGATTTTTCTAAGGTGCAATCACAAAGTGAAATTTATGATCCAAATACCGTTGTTCGTAGTGAGCAAACCCTCAATGAAGAAAGACAAGGCAGGAAAGATCCTAGCGTGCAAGGAGTTCCAGGAGCTGTGTCGAATATAGGACCTGTTGAAGGGCTTGATGGAAATGGGCAGATTGATTGGAGTAAGAAAAATCAGGTAACAACCAATAATGAAATCTCAAAAACCATTACCAACACCCAAAAAGCTTTTGCAACGGTTATTAGAACAACAGCTGCTGTTATGATAGATGGTAAATACCAAAATACCACCGATGAAAATGGAGAAGTAAAAACAGAGTATGTGCCTTTGAGTGAGGCTCAAATTCAAAACATTACAAGAGTGGTTCAAGATACGATCAATTATAATGCCGCAAGGGGCGATCAAGTAACCGTAACAAATTTAGAATTTGACCGCCCAAGTGTCAAGGTTGAAAGTCAAGTAAAAACCTTTTATTCAAGGTTTATCGAACCTTTCATTCCGCCTGCTAAGTATTTTATTGCAGCGATTTTACTTTTCATTTTTTACAAAAAAGTTATCGCTCCATTTACAAAGAAAATGCTCGAAGATGTGGCTGCAGCCGAAGAACAAATGCGTGCTGAGGAAGGAATCATTGATGATGCTGAAGATGCTCTAGAGAAATTTAATGCTGCAAGAAAAAAAGTCGAAGAGCAACTTGGCTTTGGAGAGGGATTCAACGAAGATGCATTGCAATATGATATCTTACTTGAAAAGCTCAAAGAACTTGTTACGGATAAGAGTGAAGAAGTGGCAACCTTGCTTCAAACCTTGGTTGAAAATGATGCAGAGTATAAAGAATCAGTTGGTAAGGATATGTAATGATAAAGCTTTCTGAAGAACAAAAAATGATCTATGATGATCTTTCTACTTCCGAAAAAATAGCGATATTTTTGATTCAACTAGGAGAAGATACGACTACAGTTTTATTCTCTCATATGGATATTAATGTTATAACTGAGGTTTCTCGTTATATTGCTATGGCTAAACAGGTGGATAAATCAGTAGCCACGGCTGTTTTAGAAGAATTTTACACCCTACTTCAATCCAATCAATACATTAAAAGCGGTGGTCTTGATTACGCTAAAGAAATACTTTACCGCACTTTTGGTCCTGACATAGCCAATAAAATCTTAGAAAAACTTACCAAAAGTATGGAAAATAATCAAAATTTTGCATACTTAGCCCAAATCAAACCACAACAATTAGCAGATTTTATCACCAAAGAACACCCTCAAACTATAGCCTTAATCCTAGCTCATATGGATAGCATACACGCAGCTGAAACGCTTGAATATTTTAGTGATGAGCTTAGGGCTGAGGTTGTGATAAGAATGGCAAATTTAGGCGATATTTCTCCAAGCATCGTAAAAAGGGTTTCTGCCGTGCTTGAGAGCAAACTTGAAAGCCTTGCTTCTTATAAGGTCGAAGTGGGTGGTCCAAGAGCTGTTGCTGAAGTACTTAACCGCTTGGGTCAAAAGGCTTCAAAATCAACCATTACTTATATCGAACAAAGCGATGAAAAACTTGCTGAAACCATTAAGGATTTGATGTTTACC
Source organism: Campylobacter sp. MIT 99-7217 (assembly GCF_006864365.1). Lineage (NCBI taxonomy): Bacteria > Pseudomonadati > Campylobacterota > Epsilonproteobacteria > Campylobacterales > Campylobacteraceae > Campylobacter > Campylobacter sp. MIT 99-7217. The sequence continues at coordinate 33,922 of NZ_QHLJ01000008.1, read as the reverse complement.
TTTGATGATATTTCAAAACTTGGCACTCAAGCTATAAGAGAAATTTTAAAAGTAGCCGATAAAAGAGATTTAATGGTAGGCTTAAAAGGAGCTAGCGAGGAGCTTAAGCAAAAATTCCTTGCTAATATGTCAAGCCGTGCGAGTGAGGCTTTCCTTGAGGAAATGGGCTTTTTAGGTGCTGTGCGTGTAAAAGATGTGGAAGAAAGCCAAAGAAAAGTGGTAGAGGTCGTGCAAAAGCTAGCAGAGCAAGGCTTAGTGCAAACAGGCGAAGCTGATGAAATGATAGAATAGGTCTAAAATGGCAAAAAATACGAATGTGATTTCTCATCTTAATTCAAGCGAACATGTGATTGATAGCTATCATTTTAAGGTGATGTCTGAGTTTAGCACTGAGGAGAAAAAACCAGCTCAAAGCTTAAATTCAACCCCAAAACAAGCACCCATTACAGAAAATGTAAATACAAAACAAATCACAGAGGATAACGCACAAACTGAAGAAGAAAAAACCGAACAAAATGAAGAGCTTGTAAGTCAAGAAAAAAATATTTTTCAATCTGATTTTGTGGAGGATTTGCTTAAAAAAACCGATGAAATGTCAGGAAATATCATCAAACTTCAAATGCAAATGGAAAGCAAAGAAAAAGAATTTGACACTCGCTTAAATACAGAACTTGAAAATGCAAAAGAAAAATTTACACAAGAAGGCTACAATCAAGCTAAGAATGAATTTGATAAAGAAATGGCTGAGTTAAAGGATAAATACCTAAAAAGTATTGCCAAGCTTGATGAAGCTTGTGTAAATTTAGATGTTTTTATCAGTAAAAACGAGCAAGAGCTTGCAAATACCGCCGTAGAAATCGCAAGAGAGGTGATTTCTAAAGAACTTGAAAATCATTCCAAAGAAATAGCCTTAAATTTAAGCAAAGAGCTTATGGCTGAGCTAAAAGATGCTTCAAATATAGAAATTAGGGTTAGCCCTGTGGATTATGATTTTATCAAATCACACCTGCAAGATAGTCATCTTAAAATCAGCCTTGATGATGCGATTAGCAAAGGAAGCGTGATTGTTTTAAGCGATACAGGAAATATAGAAGCAAATCTCAATTCAAGGCTTGCAAAAATCCAAAAGATGATTATAAAATGACAAAAACACTTCTTGCAGAACAAAATTTTAGTCACGAATTTTTATCCACTTTAAGCCTTAAAGAGCTTGAAGAACTTGCCTTTCATTTAAGAGAAAAAATCATTGAAGTAGTCAGCAAAAACGGAGGACATTTAAGCTCAAATTTAGGTGCTGTTGAACTCACTCTTGCTATGCACTGCGTTTTTGATGAAAAGGAAGTTCCTTTTATCTTTGATGTCTCTCATCAATCCTACGCACATAAAATTTTAACAAATAAAAAAAATTTTGACACTTTAAGAAAATTTGGCGGACTTAGTGGATACACAAAGCCTAGCGAGGGCGATTTTTTCATAGCAGGGCATTCAAGCACTTCTATATCCTTGCTTGTGGGAGTTTGTAAAGCTATAAATTTAAGAAAAGAAAATAAAATCCCAGTAGCTTTAATTGGCGATGGAGCTATGAGTGCTGGCATGGTTTATGAGGCTTTAAATGAGCTTGGGGATAGAAAATATCCGTGTGTGATTATTTTAAATGATAATGAAATGAGTATTTCAAAGCCCATAGGTGCGATTTCAAAATATCTTTCAGGCACTATGGCGACGCCTTTTTATCAAAAATTTAAAAAACAAGTGGGGCATTTTTTAGAATATTTGCCCCAAAGTGCTGCTTATATGGCAAAACGCTTTGAGGAAAGCTTTAAGATGATAACACCTGGTATGCTTTTTGAAGAGCTTGGACTTGAATATATAGGCGTTATCAACGGGCATGATTTAGCCGAGCTTATCAGTGTGCTTAAAAAAGCTAAAGCACTTCAAAAGCCTTGTATCATCCACGCTCAAACCATAAAAGGCAAAGGCTATAAAATGGCTGAGGGCAAAACAGCCAAATGGCACGGTGTGGGAGCTTTTGACATCCAAACAGGAGAATCTTTAAAAAAAGCTGAGGACAAAAAAACCACTACCCAGCTTTTTTGTGAGAATTTGCTAAATTTAGCCAAAAAGCACGAAAATATAGTAGGTGTAACAGCTGCTATGCCTAGTGGGACAGGGCTTGATGCTTTGATTGAGGCTTATCCTGAGCGTTTTTTTGATGTAGGCATTGCCGAGCAACACGCCGTTACTTCTATGGCGGCTATGGCAAAAGAGGGCTTTAAGCCTTTTATTGCAATTTACAGCACCTTTTTGCAAAGAGCTTATGACCAAGTAATTCACGATTGTGCTATTATGAATTTAAATGTCGTTTTTGCTATGGATAGAGCTGGGATTGTGGGCGAGGATGGAGAGACGCACCAAGGAGTATTTGACATTAGCTTTTTAGCAGCAATTCCTAATTTAAGCCTTTTAGCTCCAAGAGATGAGCTTATGATGAAAGAAATAATGCAGTATGCTTATACGCACGAGGGTTGTCTTGCTTTTCGCTATCCTAGAGGAAGCTTTATTTTAGATAAAGAATTTAGCCCCTGTAAAATCGCTTTTGCTAAGGCTCAGTTTTTAATCCAAAATGAAAGTAAAATTGCTTTTTTAGGCTACGGACAAGGTGTTGGCAGGGCAAAGCTTGTTTTAGATGAGTTTGAAAAAGAGGGTAAAAAGGACTTTGCAAATTTAGTTGATCTCATCTTTGCAAAGCCTTTAGATGAAGTGCTTTTAAGGGATTTAGCACAAAAAACAAAAATTTGGTTTATCTTTAGTGATAGTGCAAAAATCGGTGGCATAGGTTCTTTGCTGGCTGATTTTTTACAAAAACATGACTTAAATTTAAAGATCATCAGCTTTGAATATGATGATGAGTTCATCACGCATGGTGCGACAAGCGAGGTTGAGGCTAGCTTAGGGCTTGATACGACAAGCTTGAAACAAAAAATTTCTTCTATACTAAAATAATAAATAAACTTTAGAGAAAGTCCTATTTTTTAACAAGCTTTAGTTTATCTATGCTGTTGCCGTCCATTTTTTTTACTTCATAGTAACAAAGCTCATCTTCAGCCCTATCGCCCACAACAGGCAAACGACCAAGTAGATTAAACACATAACCACCTATGGTAACTTGTTCTAAATTTTCAGCATAAGAGATATCTAAAAGCTCTTCAACGCTTGTTATATCGCAACGCCCTTTAAATTCATAGATATTATCGGCAAGCTTTTTATAATACTCATCTGTATCATCATGTTCATCTTTAATGTCGCCAAAAATTTCCTCCATAATGTCTTCCATGGTGATAATGCCAGCCGTTCCGCCATACTCATCAACGACAAGTGCGGTGTGGCTTCTTTCTTTGTTCATTCTTACAAGAACTTTTGAGATAGAAACGCTTTCAGGCACTAAAAACATAGGACGCACAAATTCATCTAAGGGCTTTTTTTCTTCACTTAATTCATTTTGCATCAAATCTCTGATATGTATCATTCCTAAAATATTATCTTTAGAGCCATCTATGTAAGGAAAACGAGTATGCTTGCTTTCACAAACGATTTTCATATTTTCTTCATAACTTTTACTTTTATTTAAACAAATCATATCTTTTCTAGGACTCATTACCTCTTTTGCTACAGTATCAGAAAAATCAACAGCATTGCGGATAATCTCTGTTTCAAATTCATCTAAAACTCCGCCTTTTTGGCTCTCACTTGCAATGATCTTGATCTCTTCTTCGCTATGCGTAAGCTCGCTATCTTTTGCGGGCTTAATGCCTATGATTTTTAAAGAACTTGCTGCTAAAAAATCAAAGGTTTTGATACAAGGTAAAAAAAGAAGCCAAAACAAATGCAAGGGCTTTGCAACAAAAAGCACCGTTTTTTCAGCCATGGCAATAGCCATACTTTTTGGTACAAGTTCTCCTAAAACCACATGTAAAAGTGTTATTAGCGTAAAGGCTATGACAAAAGCTATAGTATGAGCAAGTGTTGTAGAAACTCCCAAAGGTTCAAAATAATGCACCAAAAGTCTTGCAATGGCAGGCTCTCCAAGCCAACCAAGTGCCAAAGAACTAAGCGTTATACCAAGCTGACATGCACTAAGATAAGTATCAAGAGAAGATGAAATTTCTAAAGCTCTTTTTGCATTGGGTTTGCCCTCTTTGACGAGTTCTTCAAGCTTAGAACGACGCACTTTAACAATGCTAAATTCAGACAAAACAAAAAAACCATTTAAAAAGACGAAAAATAAGGCAACTAAGATCATTATAGTAGAATATCCCGCATCAAAAGATGCAGTTGTAGCTATACTCTGGCTGGGGTCCAAAGAAAACTCCTTTAAAAATAAAATGTCTCATTATACCAAATTTAAATTTAAAAAATAACTTAAATAAAAAATTCTATTTTATTTTTTAAAATTTATACACACAATAAAAGGCTTTGAAAAAACAAAGCCTTTTTTTCATTTGATATTTTGAGCAGCCTTTTTCAAACGACCCTTATTAATCGCTGATTTCGCTTCAATCTTATCAATCTCAGCATTAGCTTCCGCAAGATTTACAGCCTTTCCAACCTGAATAATACCCGACATATTCATAGCTTGATGAGGTGTACAAATATAAACATACACACCTTCTTTTTCAAGCTTGTATGTAAATTTTTCATTGATCTTGCCCTTAAAAGCACTTGCTCCCTCTGGCACAAGCCTACTAACCGCATCGTGACTCTTATCTGTTGGGATAAAGGTAACACTATCGCCCACTTCAGCTTTCACAAAAGCTGGCTCAAAAGCCATAACGCCGTCTTGACCCTTGTTGAGCATTTTAATCTCTATGTCCTTTGCCTGAGCATTTAGAGCAAAAAAGATCAAAAATGACAAAGCTAAAAGAATTTTTTTCATGTTTGTATCCTTTCAAAGAATTTAATAAACAGGATAAATAGTATCTAAAATTTCATTAAAATAAAATTAATATTAATTATTATATTTTAAATATACTCTATAATTAGCAAAATTTATCACTTTTTAACATATAAAAATATACAATACAAAATTTAAAGCTTTCAAAAAAGGAGAAAAAATGCCCCTAGTTAATATCAAACTTGCAAAGCCAGCCTTAAGCAAGGAGCAAAAGGCTGAACTTATGGCTGATATAACAAGGCTTTTAAGCGATAAATACAATAAAAATAAAGAAAGAATAGTTGTTGTCATAGAGGATATAGAAGATTATGATATAGCCTTTGGTGGTAAAAGCGTGGAAGCGATTAAGGCTGAGGGCAAATAGCTTTAAATTTATCTTGCTAAGGCTTAAATATGCTGTGTTTAAAAGCTTTATAAGAATTTAAAAAACAAATCAAAAAGGAAAAAAGATGAAGGAATTACAAATAGGAGATAAGGCTCCAAGCTTTAGCCTCTTAAATCAAGATGGCATTCAGGTAAATTTGAAGGACTTTTTGGGTAAAAAAATCATACTTTATTTTTATCCAAAGGATGATACTCCGGGTTGTACTACTGAGGCTTGCGAATTTAGCGAGCTTTATGAGGACTTTGGGGGCAAAAATGCTGTTATCATAGGCATAAGTGCAGATAGCACAATCTCTCATCAAAAATTTATCTCTAAATTTAAGCTTAAACATATCTTATTAAGTGATAGCGATAAAGAAGTTTGCAAGGCTTATGGAGCTTGGGGCGTGAAAAAAAACTACGGCAAGGAATATGAGGGGCTAATCCGCTCAACCTTTGTCATAGATGAGGAGGGCAAAATAGCTCAAATTTATAAAAATGTAAGGGCAAAGGATCACGCTGCTAAGGTCTTAGAGGCTCTTTAATGCTAGTTCATATTTGCTGTAGTGTAGATAGTCATTATTTTATCCAAGAGCTTAGAAAGGCTTATCCTAAAGAAAGGATAGTGGGCTTTTTTTATGATCCTAATATCCATCCTTACAGCGAGCATGAGCTTCGCTTTTTAGATGTGAAAAGAAGCTGTGATAAGCTGAAAATCAAGCTTTTTAAAGGAGAATATGATTATGAAAGCTGGCTAAGGGCTGTAAGAGGCTATGAAGATGAGCCTGAAAAGGGTGCAAGATGCAAGATTTGCTTTGATAAAAGAATGGAAAAAAGCGTTGAATTTGCTGTAAAAATAGGAGAAAAAAAGCTTACAACCACCCTTTTAACAAGTCCTAAAAAGGATTTAGAGCAACTTCAAAAGGCCTTACAAAAGGAATGCGATCCTTACGGAATAGAGTTTTTAGCCCCTGATTTTAGGAAAAATGGAGGCACACAAAGGCAGTTTGAGCTAGCCAAAAAGGATATGCTTTATCATCAAAATTATTGTGGCTGTTTATATGGGCTTTTTAAGCAAAAGCAAAATAAAAGCTTTATTGATGAGCTAATTTGCCCTGTGAATAAGCAAATTTTACCAGCTAGTATAGAGGCCAGAACAAAGCTTTATAAAAGGGTCATTGAGCTTGAAAAAAAAGGCATTGCCTTTAAGATAGAGAGGGAGAAATTTCTAAACTACCGCCTTTTTAATGCCTCTGTTAAGGTCGATAAAAAGGCTCTTCAAAGCCATGTTTTATTTTATTCTCATTTTAAAAATGCCTATACTCGCTTTTCTCAAAACGAAGAGCTTAAATTTGAGCTAAAAAGCAATAAAGATGAGCTTATTTTTTGGGATTTTGAATATTTTAATTCTCTGTGTAAGCATAAATTTAAAGACTTTGAAGAGCTTTTAAAAAAGCCTTTAAGCATAGAAAAAGAAATCGCTCTTAGAGCTAAAATGCTTGGTGCATACAATCTAAGCCCTGTTTTTATCTGTCAAAACTTACCAAAAGGCAGGATAGAAATAAGTGCAAAGAGTGAAATTTATTTTGATGTGAGAGAAAGGATAGTTAAGCTTTAAAATTTCCCTCACTTAGATCACTTCTTGTCTTTTTGCTTTGAATTAAAATTTATAGATAAAAGAGGCATTTACGCCAAAATAATGTGTATCAAGCTTGTCCTTAGATACCTCATCATCGCCTTTAGTGCCAAAAGCGTATTTGTAAAAACCGCCCACTTCTATCCTCATAGCTTCAGTGAAATAATAATCAGTGCCTAAAGCCAAAGAAGCCTTATGTTTGTAAGGCATGCTAAAAAACATATTGCGTCCTTGTGGATTGCTGTTACCTCCCATACGCATAGCCCTTTTTCTACTTTCAAACATTAAATTTTCATATCCAAGCGTAAGCATTACAGCACTTTCATCAGTGAGATAAAAGCGATTTTCAAATCCAGCCAAAGCACTTAAGGTATAGATATTTTGAGAATTTGCACTCAAGCTTATAGAACCTGTTTGTTCGCTAAATTGATCAAAAAAATGAAGAGCATGCCCAAGTCCCAAGTAAGGCTTAATAGCAAATTGCCCACTTTCAAAAACATAACCCAAAGTCCCCTCAGCTCCTAATTGAAAAAATTTAGATTTCGTTGAGCTTTTGCCGATATTTTGCAAGTTTCTACTTATATCCATAAAAGAACCAGCCCAATAAGCTCCAAGATCAAATTCCATATTCTCATCAAAAGGCATGTAAATTTTATCATACAAACTTAGGCTAAAATTATGACTTGAGTTATCAGTTTCATGATAAGAGCTATCTTGCTTCGTTTTACCATAAGCATAACCTACACCAAAACTTATGCCATGATTTTCAACCCTTGAAAACATACTTGCGTTAAAACCGCCCAAAAAGCCCTTATTTGCACCTGCTATACCCATTCCAACGACATTAAGATTAAAAGAATGATTTGTTTGCCTACTTATGATCTGTCTTAAAACATCATCATTCAAACTTGCTAGATATACTTTTTTAAGTTTTGATATATCTGCTAAGCCGGAATTTCTTGAACTAAAAATTTGTCTTGAGGATTCAAGTTTAGCATTACTAACCATCGTATCCATAGTCGTCAAAGGGGTACTTATATGACCTGTGCTAACTCCTGTTTTTATATCTTGTACGGCTTGTTTTGCCTCAGCCTCAGTTTTAAAAACTCCCGGATATTCTTGCATGAGTGTGCTAAAAACTTGTTTATCATTTTTATCTGTAAGCTCTCCTTCGATCTTATCAATCTTGCCTTGATCGACTTTGTTTGTGAGTTTTCCACTATTTATATCAAATTTAGTATCAAGAAAAGCCCCTGTATTGACATTTAAATTTACTCCATCTTGTAAGCCCTGTATGCTTCCTGTTACAAGTTGAATCTCTCCTGTTTTAGCATTTGTAAGATCTATATTGACCTTGCCGCTACCATTATTGCTTAAATTACCAATGATTTGTCCCATATTTCCATTTGAATCTGCTGAGAAATTTAGGGTTGAATTATTAACAAAATTACTTGTTTGTATCGTTCCACCTGCGATATTAAAGCTTGATCCTGAGTCATTTCTCGTCTCTCCTGCAACCTCAACCTTACCCTTTGAGATATTTATCACTCCTCCTGAGGTATTGATAAAATTACTTCTGGCTATGAGATTTCCACCTGTTACATTAAGAGTTGAACCTGTTTTGTTAGTGATTTCGCCCTTTATATCGAGTGTTCCGCCATTAATGTTTATATCTGATACTTGCGCACCCCAAAGATCACCACCTGAAACAGCGTCTCCACCATGCGTTGCTATAAATTTACCATTGATCGTTACGCTCCCACCATTAAGCGTAAAAACAGCACCACCTCCATAACCAGGATCATAAGGACTGAAAGTTCCGCCCTCATTAATAGCCTGTCCTCCATTTTCAAAATCGCCATTGATAATGACATTTCCATTGTTATTAACAAAATTTGCTATACCATTTTTACCGCCAACCGGATTGCCTATATTTTGTATGCGTGTGCCTGTAAGGGTTATCGTGCCGTTGTTATTATTTACATCTTGCAATCTTATCAGAGTTGCTTGTATGGTTAAATTTGCTCCTTGTGCGACATTGATAGTGCCTTGATGAATGAAACTCGTTGTTGTTTGAGAAATATTAGAAAATACAGCTCTTGAATTTGCACCTAAGTTGAGGTTTAAACCTCCGGCAAATCTTACCTTAGAAGCTCCACCATAATCAGTACCACTTGTGTTTATAGTATTTCCACTTGAATTAACCGTCAAGCTTGCACCATCATTTATGGTCATTCCGCCCTTGTCTATGGCTAGGGCATGAACGCCATTTATTGTGGCTTCTAAATTCGCACCAAGGGTAATACCACCTGAATACCAAGTGCTTGTATTATCTTGAAAATTTAAGCTGTATTTTCCCCCTGCTTGACCCGTGATACTAAAGCCCTTAACATTCCCATAGCCAACAGTGGTTACATCATAGCTTGGCTTGCTTTTTTCCCCAGTTATAGTATCGCTTTGAGTGCCTGTTATGCTAACGCTTGCAGGTAAATTACTCGTATAAGAAGCAGCATGCAAGCCACAAGCAAAACAGCTCAAAACAGAACTTATCTTTATAAATTTTTTTATTATCAATTTTTTATCCCAAATTTCTTTCTTACCGCTTTCAAAGCAAATTTTAAAAGCATAAGTTTATTATTTTACAAAAAAAAAAAAATGTTAAAGTTAATACGGCAAAAAATTTTAAATTTTTTAGCTTTTTTTACAAAAAATTTAAAAAAACTTAAACTAAACTAAAAAATATCTTCAAAATATAAAAAATTTCTTAAATTCTTTGAAGCTGAATTTATAAATTTAAGTTACAATTTCACATATTATTTTTTAAGGCTTTATCTTTGGAAAAATATACAAATGATCATAAAATTTCGGTAAAAAGCATAGAAATAGAGGGACAAAATAAGGCAAATCAAATTTTACACAAGGGACAGCTCATCTTTGCAAACGAAAGCAAAGAAGCCATTTTTCCACCAAAAGTAGCCCTAAAACAAGTCATTAACTACTACACAACCCAAGTAAAAAACGCCTCACCCAAAACAAAACTTCCTTTCGTAAAAAGCGATTTTAAAAAATCTTTTCAAAGCCCTGTTTTAGCATGGCTTGGACATTCTTCAGCCTTTTTAGCATTTAGAAATTTTAAAATTCTCATTGATCCGCTTTTTACTATGCACGCTTCGCCCATTAAATTTATCAATCAAGCCTTTAAACAAACGCATTGTTTTAAAGCTGAAGACTTTGGCGAGGTCTTTGCTGTTTTAATCACGCATTCGCATTTTGATCATCTGGATAAAAAAAGCATTTTAGCTCTTAAAAATAAAGCCACACTTTTTATCGCTCCTCTAAAAGTAGGACAATACTTAAAAAAATTTGGCATTGAAAGCGAACGCATAGCTGAGTTTGACTGGTGGCAAGGAGCTTTATTTGAGTGTGGGAAAAATGAAAGTGTCAAAATCATCGCCACACCCTCACAGCACAATTCAAACAGGGGAGATGGTTTTAACAAAAGTCTTTGGGCTTCTTTTGTCTTTGAGTTTAGCGGAAAATTTGGAGTGAAAAGACTTTTTTGGAGTGCTGATGGAGGCTATGCTACGCATTTTAAGAAAATCGGCGATCTTTTTGGAGGCTTTGATCTTGCTTGCCTTGAAAGCGGACATTTTAACAAGGCTTGGCAAAGCTCGCATTCTTTTCCTGAGCAAATCGTAAAAGAAGCCCATGATCTTAACGCAAAGGCTGTGATGAGTATCCATTGGGCGAGGTTTAAGGCTGGTACTCATGGCTGGAACGAGCCTGTGAAATTTTTGCACTCAGCCTTTAAAGAGCTTCATTTGCCCTATCTTACGCCAAAAATAGGACAACTCATCGAGCTTGATAAGGAATTTGATGAGAGTTTAAAAGAAAAATGGTGGGACGAAAACTAAGCTAAAGGCTATTTTACACCTAAGAATTTAAGCAAATTCTTAGGGAGAAGGGCTATAATTCTTGTGTGTTTTATTTTATTTATTATTAAAATCTATCAAGATAAAATCTCAGCCTTAATGCTTTTCTTGTCTTAATATTTTTTAAATATAATAAATTAAAATACAGCTATCAAAAATTAAGAAGCTAAAATGAAGCGATTTGCTATCATAATTGCACTTTGTGCCTTTTCAGGCTTTGTCCTTAGCGGATACAGGATATGAAATGATTTAAAAAAGGCTTTTACTCAAACATTTCTCTTAAAATGCTTTCTAGTTTTTTTATTTCTTTTTCTTCAAGTCTTTTACTCCTTGTTTTAACGCGTCTTATTTGATCGCAAAGATCAAAGCCTTTTTTATCGGGTAAAGTTAAGCGCATCATTAAAGCATCTTTAAGCTGTTCATTGTCCCAGCCCTTTCTACTTGCTTTTAAAGGCTTGAGCAAAAGCCCTTCATCACAAAGCTTAAGTGCAATTTCACAATCTTGCAACTTAGCTTCTTCGATGATATTTTTAGGTAATCTTATGCCTTGTGAATTGCCTATTTTGATAAGTTTAACCATGATTTGCCTTTCAAAAAGTAATTACAAAATAATTATATTGTTTTTGCTTTAAAGCAAGATTAAAAGCTTACCTTTTTTTAAAATCTTTAGTTGTCCTAAACTTTTTTAAAAAATGGCACAAAAAGCTGGTAAGCCAAATCCCAAAGAAAGAAAATACATTTCTTCCTTGTCTTAAATTTCTAGCTTCTTATATTTTATCTTATCTTTCACACCTGCTTTTTCAAAGCCTCTTAGTCTAAGCAAGCAGCTATCACACTCCCCGCAAGCCATATCCTCGCTCTCATAGCAAGACCAAGTAAGCTCTAAGGGTACATTTTCTTGCAGTGCTAGGGCTACGATTTGTCCCTTATTAAGCTCAAGTAAAGGGGCTTCAAGGCTTACTTTAAAATTCTTACTCGTTCCCTCGTTAATGAAATTTTGAGCCTGTTTAATAAAACTTTTCGTGCAATCTGGATAGCCACTGCCATCTTCTTCAACCACGCCTATAAAAATGCTTTCGCAAGCTTCCTTTTCTGCCAAGCTTCCGGCTATGCTCAAAAAAATGCCATTTCTAAAAGGCACATAGGTAATGGGTGGATTTTCTCCTTTGTTAAGCTCATTTTTTGGAATGGCTAAACCCGTGTCAGTAAGGGCATTTGCACCGATTTGCTTGATAAAATGAGCGTCTAAAATGTAAGATTTACTCACATTTAAAGCCTTGCAAATTTGCTCAAAACACCGCCTTTCTTTATCTTCCGTGCGTTGAAGATAGTCAAAGTGAAGCGCTATGATCTCATAACCTTGCTTTTTTGCTAAATACGCACAAAGCGTGCTGTCCATACCGCCACTGATGATACAAAGGGCTTTTTTGCTCATTTTTTATCCTTTAAATTTTTTGCGTTTAGGATTTTAGCTAAATTTTTTAAATTTGATAGGCAAAAGCTTGGTTAAATTGTGTTAAAATTACGAAAAAATAAGGATCAAACAATGATAAGTGTAAATTTAATCGAACATATTTTCAAAGCTGCTTCTATAAGTCGCTGGAATGATTATCCTAGAATGGCAAATTTAGTCGAACTTGATAAGCAAGCTCATAAATTTATCATCGCTTATTTTATCGCAAAAATGGAAAAAGATGTGGATATGAGGGTGATTATCGAGGGTGGAATTTTCGAGTTTTTAAGCCGTGTTGTGGTAACTGATATCCGCCCTGATGTGTATCACGAAATCGTGCGTCAAAAAAAAGATGAGGTCAATGCTTGGGTTTTAAGCAAGATCGAGCCTTTGATCGAGGATATCGAAGAAGGAGCGTTTTTAAGCCGTTTTGAGAGCTATTTAAACTCGAAAGAATACGCCAAAGAAAGACTCATTTTAAAGGCTGCTTCGTATTTTGCGACAAAATGGGAATTTAACATAGTGTATCAAACCTCAGCTTTTTTAAATGATATTGATGAGATTAAAAATAAGGTCGAGGAGGAGCTGGAGGATTATTATGAACTCATTGGGGCTAGGAAAATTGCTTTAAATCAAAAAATTGCTAAAATTATCGATCTAAGCGGGAGACTTCGCTTTCAAAAGCGTTGGGCGCAAACGCCTAGAATTCCAGAAACAGCCGTGCTTGGCCATATGCTTGTGGTGGCGATTTTGAGCTATTTTTACTCGCTTAAAATTAAAGCTTGCGATAAGAGGCTTGAGAATAATTTTTATTGTGCCTTGTTTCATGATCTTCCTGAAAGTCTTACAAGAGATATTATAAGCCCTGTAAAATACGGCATTGAGGGACTTCACGAGCTTATTGGCGAATATGAAATGAAGCTTATTAATGATAGAATTTTACCCTTTGTGCCAAGTGATTTAAAAGATGAATTTGCCTATATTTTGGGCATTAGAAAGGAAGAAACGAGCGAGGGCGTTAAATTTATCAAAAACGAGTTTGAAAATCGTATCTTTAAAAACGGCATTGCAAGTGCTTTTAGCGGGAGTTTAAACTCATGCAATGAAAACGAACTTGGAGCAATTGATGGCAAAGCACTGAAGTATTGCGATAAAATCGCTGCTTTCATAGAAGCTGGACTTTCCATAAGCTATGGGGTAAAATCTAGGGAGCTTGAGAGCGGATTTTTGGGAATGTTTGAGTTTTTCAAAGATCAGCCCAGCATTCAAGCTGTAAATTTTTATGAAATCTGTGAAGAATTTATGCAGTATTTTAATCTTTATAAAATTTTAGAGATAAAAACCGAGTAAAAACCCTTTCCCAGATGACTGCGGCACACACTAAGATCAAGTGCTCTGCTGTGTTCCCACCCTGAAGCGGTGCTTAAAAATAGCATTGCACAGGTCTAAGAAAGAGCAAAATGATAATAACGAAAAAAAGCTTAAAAAGCTTTGAATGATAAAAAGCATATAAATTTCAATGATTTCAAGCATAATTAATCATTTTAAAGCTATAATCAAAGCAAAAAGGAGAGACTATGAAATCAAAAACAAGTCTTTTTGATGCTTCAAATTCGCTTTTTTTGGGTATTGATATCCAAGAAAGGCTGATTCCTGTGATGTGTTACAAAGATAAGGTGCTTAAAAATGCAAATACCCTACTTAAAGCTGCTCAAATTTTTGGTATAAAAACTCTTATTACTGAACAATACCCAAAAGGGCTTGGTTCAACCTGCAAACAAATAGAGTTTGAAAGCATTGAGGATTTGAGCAAACTTGAAAAACATAGTCCAAAACCTCAATGCAAGCTCTTGGAAAAAATCTCTTTTTCTGTCTTTGCAGATGAGCAAATTTGTGCCTTCATCAAAGAACAAGCTCCTAAAAATTTGTTTATCTTTGGTATAGAAACTCATGTTTGCGTGCTTCAAAGTGTTATTCATGCTTTAGAGCTTGGTTATAAGATTTGGCTTATTGAAGATTGTTTAAGTTCCAGAGCAAAAGAAAATCATCAAAATGCTCTAGAGCTAATGAGGGATCTAGGAGCAAATATTACCAATGTTGAAAGTGTGCTTTTTGGACACATGCTTGATGCAAAAAATGAAAATTTTAAAGCCATTAGTGGCTTGATAAAGTGAAAAAAAGATGAATTTAATGCCTTTTGAGCAAAGCCTTGAGCTTTTGCACTCTCATATCAAATCTTACGAAAAAATTGAAAAAATAGCCATTACTCAGTGTTTAGATAGGATTTTGGCTGAAGATATCGTTGCTTTACAAGACTATCCAGCCTATCCTACAGCTTCAATGGACGGCTTTGCGATAAAATTTAGCGAACAAGATGAAAACTTGGATATCTTGGGTATGACCCCGGCAGGTTCTATGCCTTGTTTTAGCCTAAAGGGCAAGGATTGTGTGAAAACTTATACAGGTTCTTTGATGTGTGAGGGTAGTGATACCCTTGTGCCGATTGAAAATGTCGAGATCAAAGAAAATTTGCTCTTAATCAAAGAAAAAGTAAATCTTGGTTTTGCAGTAAGAAAGGTAGGAGAAAGTTATAAAAAAGGCGAGCTTTTGCTAGCCAAAGGCACAAAGCTTTCTTATAGTGAGCTGGCTTTGCTTGCTGAGCTTGGGTATTTTCATATCGCTGTTTTTATTAAGCCTGTGGTTGGAATTTTAAGTAGTGGAAATGAGATCAAGGATTTGGGAGAAAGCTTAGAAAATCCAGCACAAATTCGCTCATCAAATCACATAGCCCTAGCCAACCTAGCAAAAAAACTTGGAGCAAATGCCATTATCTTTCCTCTTTTAAAAGACGATGAAAATCTTGTTAAAACAAGTCTTTCAAACGCCTTAAAAAGCTGTGATATTTTAGTAAGCACGGGTGGGGTTTCTATGGGGGATTTTGACTTTTTGAAAAAGGCTATGCGTGAGTATGAACTGATCATTGACAAGGTTAGTGTTAAACCGGGTCGTCATATCAAAATAGCTAAATTTGAAGACAAATTTATACTTGCACTGCCCGGCTTTCCTTATTCTTCCATGGTCATGTTTAGCCTTTTTGCAAGAGAGATCTTAAATTCTTGGCTTTTGCAAGAAAAAATACATATTTTTGAGGCTTTTTTAAGAGAAGATTTTGAAAAAAAATCGCCTTTTTTGGAATTTGTAGCTTGTAATGTGAGCTTTGAAGGTGGTAAAATTTATGCTGATTTAAAGGGCAAAAAACAAGGCTCAAGTGCTATCATAGGAAATTTAAATCATCAAAGTGCTTTAATGCTTGCACCAAACTCGCTTAAAAAAGGAGAACTTGTAAAAATCATGCTTATGCCTTAAAACTCGTCAAGCAAAACCTTAAGTTCTTGTGCATTACTTGGATTATAAAAACTTACATAAGCTGTAAAAACCTGCAAGGCTTCACTTCTTTGACCTAAATAAAGCTTGCTCTTGATAAAAATTTCCCAAGCCTCTGGGTTATTTTTATCAATTTCATTTGCTTTTAAAGCCCAAAATTTACTCTTTTCATAAGCCTTATTTTCAAAATAAAAATGAGCTAATAAAATGGCATTTTTAAAACTTGGCTTTTTATAAAAATCTCTTTTAGTTTGAGCAGGATTTAAGGCATATGCACGAACATAAATTTTCTCTTTTTTCGTATCTTCTTTATTTTCATTTTCTGCTTTGTCAATACGCCTTTGTAAAAGAACTTCTTGTTTTTGTGTTTTTATCTTTGCAAGTTCAAGTTTTTGAGTCAAATTTTTCTTTTCTTTAAGAGCTAAATTTAGTGCTTCTTCTTTTTCTTGGTGCATAAGGAAGAAAAAATACAGACCACAACATAAAAATACACAAGAAATAATGAGCAAAAATCTCTTCATCAAGCGTTTTAGTCTAAATTTTTTATATCTTTCTTCAAGTTCTAAGATCTGAGTTTTTGTCATAACTATCCTAATAAATTATGGTGCAAAGCACAAAGTTCTAAAAGTTCTTTATGCTTTTTGATAATATTTTCCTTTTGGTAAAAGGTTTCAAGTTTTAAAAAAGTTTCAAAAATCTTATCTAAGCTTCTTAAATTTGAAAAACAAACCCTATCAAGCCATTTTAAATGAGCCTTTTTAAATCCACTTATTTCATGCTTTTGTTCAATATAAATCCTAAGTTCTTCTAAGCTTAAATCCCCAAGCCTAAGCTCTATACCAAGTCTACTTTTTAAATGCATTTCTTCAAATAAAGCTTGTTTTTTATGCAAGCTCAAAACAAAATATACATTATGCAAATCACTTAAAATACGAATCTTCTCAAGCAAACACTCATCATACATGCCTACCTCATCAAGTAAAAATATAAATTTATCCTCTTTTTTACTTCTTAAAATATCAAATAAACTTTGAAAATCAAGAATTTTATCCTCATGAAAAGCTTTTTTATATAAGCTTGCTAAAAATGTCTTTTCCTCAAAAAATGGTTCATTCAAAAGTAAAAAATTATGTTTTTTAGCAAGAAACTCAAGTAAAAAACTCTTACCGCTACCACTTTTTCCTATCAATAAAATAAGTCTTTTATTGGAATTAAGAGCAGCTAAAATACTCTCATAAGCTAAAATTTGACTTTTAAGCTTAATAAAATTCATATGCTAAAACCCAGATCAGTTAAAGAGGGTGGACTATTTTCCATAGAAACGATGAGAGGAGTAATGATAAAAACTATTTCTGTGGTGTTTGAGCTATTTTCTTCTCCTCTAAATAAATTCCCAAAAAGAGGAATTTTAGATAAAAAATGAATGGAGTTTTCATCACTTGCTTCATTTTTGCTGATCAATCCTCCTAAAATAAGTGTTTGGTTATTTTCAACCTGAACAACAGTAGAAAGCTTTTTTTGCACTGTATCAGGGGCTATGGCACGGGGTATATCTTGGCGACGATTATCCTGAACATACTTAAAATCACTCAAACTTGGATTTATCCTCAGCATAATCTTGTCTTCATCTGAAATTTCTGGCAAAATATTAAGCAAAATACCCACAAAAATGGAATAATTATTATAAATTTCGCTCACTGTCGTACCGCTATCTGTACTTTTCGAACTTTCTTTGACTTGATAATTAATCGTATCGCCTACTGAGATTATGGCTTGTTGATTATTTAAAGCCATAAGTTTTGGATTTGAAAGAACCTTTGTTTCTCCATTGCTTGAGAGAAAATTTAAAACCGAATTAAAATCAATCCCAGCCCTAAGTCCTAAATTTTTAACAAAAAATGATCCATTGTTATTGCTTTGAAAATTTATAAATGAATTTGTATCTGTAGCTTGTGAGCTAAAATTGATATTAAAATTTTGCCAATTTATCCCACTAGAATGCGTTTTATTGAGTTTTACAGCGATGATACTTACATCAATAATAACTTGTTTTTTTAATCTTTCTTGTAAATTTTTGATATAGCTACTGACAAGCTTAAGTTGATTGAAAGTGCCACTTATCGTGATAAGTCCCGCATTTGCATTGATGATAGGATTTTTAGCTCCTTCCTCCCGATCAGCTTGTTCTAAAAGTTCAAACAATTCCTTTTCTATAGTTTCCCAAAAATCAAATTTTTCAAGCGTTTTGATCATATTATCATCAAGATTTTCATCTGCACTCGCAAGATTTTGTCTTGCTCTTGTATCGACCGAAGCCTTTGTGATACTTTGTCCCTCTCTTATAGAGGTTATATAACTAAGCTTAAAACTTTGAGTTTTTATATAAGAAATAGCAAGGACCTTGCCATTAAAATCATAGTGTAGGTTATTTTCTTGAAGCAAAAGATCAAAAATTTCTTTCAAACTCATTTGTTTGATATAGATATTTTTTTGCATTTGACTAAGTTTTTGTTTTGATTTTTCATCTTTAACCACAATACTAAAAGTGCAAAGTAAGGCTAATTCTTGCAAACTTTCCTCTAAACTCACTTCCTCTAAAATTTGTATATCAAAAAGATTTTTTTGACAAGAATTTGCCTCGGCATAAGAAAGGACACAAAGAAATACAAAAATAAATTTAAGGGATAAGAATTTTATGGTTAATCCTTTTTAGACTAAGTTTAAAAGAATATTCATCTTCTTTTATCATTACAAAATCACTTTTTATAGCTTCTAATCTCAAATTCTTAGAAATCACATCGCCTTGTTTATACCACTTTCCATTTATCTTTGCTTTTTTGGGAAACAAAGCTTGCAAATAAAGCTGATTTTGTGTGTCTTCAAAAGGACTTTCTAAACTTAAAACATCAAAAGTGTATATGCTCTGCAAATTTGTAAAATAAGTCTTATAATCAGCCATAGCAAAAGAAATCATGCAAGCTGACAAGACGGCAAAGCATATACTCTTATTCAAAATTTAATCCTTACTATGATTTTCGCCTACTTCATCACTAAAATCTGCACTAGCAAAACGCTTAAGTTGTCTATATCTGCGTTGTGCGTCGGCTTTATTTTTAGCAAAAAGTTCACTTGCGTGTTCAGGATTTGTTCTTTTCAAAGAATTAAAACGCACTTCATTCATCAAAAAAGACTCATAAAGATCCCAATCAGGCTCTTTTCCAACCAAATTTAGAGGATTTTTACCCTGATCTTGCAAACGAGGATCAAAGGTATAAAGAGGCCAATATCCACATTTTGTAGCAAGTTCGCCCTGATTTCCAGAATGTCCCAAGCCCCCTTTTATGCCATGTGCTATACAAGGAGAATAACAAATGACTAAAGAAGGTCCCTCATAAGCTTCAGCCATCATTAAAGCCTTAATCACATGATTATAATTTGCATTTGAATTAACTTGAGCAACAAAAATATAGCCATAAGTCATAGCAATTTGTCCCAAATCTTTCTTTTGAACAGGCTTACCCGCTGCTGCAAACTGAGCTACTGCACCTGTACGAGTAGATTTTGAGCTTTGTCCTCCTGTATTTGAATACACTTCAGTATCCAAAACCAAAACATTGACATTTTCCCCACTAGCCAAAACATGATCAAGCCCACCATAGCCTATATCATAAGCCCAGCCATCGCCTCCAAAGATCCACTGGGATTTTTTAGTGATAAAATGTTTGATCTCCAAAAGTTCATCAATGGCTTTTTGTCCTTTATTTGCCTCTAAAATAGGAAGCATTTTATCTCTTAATTCTGTAGTTTTTGCTCCATCTTCTTTATTGGCTATCCATTCTTTAAAAAGAGCTGAAAGAGCATTAGGCACTTTTTCCATATTTTCAAGCATGATATTTTCTATGCGGTGTCTTATAGTATCCACAGCTACCTTCATACCAAAACCAAATTCAGCATTATCTTCAAACAAAGAATTTCCCCAAGCAGGACCATGACCACTTTTTATATTTTTTCTATAAGGAGTTGATGGGGCTGAACCTCCATAAATAGAACTACAACCAGTAGCATTGGCTACAATCATTCTTTCTCCAAATAGCCTTGTTACAAGAGTGATATAAGGCGTTTCTCCACAACCAGGACAAGCTCCGTGAAACTCAAATAAAGGCTGAGCAAACTGAGCTCCTTTAACATTTTCTTTAGCTACAATATCATCTTTATAAGCTATTTTTTTGAAAAGATAATCCGCATTTTCTTGCTCTCCAAAGTCCATTTCTTCTTCCAAAGGAACCATAACTAAGGATTTTTCTTTGGTTGGACATTCTTGGGCGCAAAGCTCACAACCCGTGCAATCAAGAGGGCTTACTTGGATCTTAAATTTAAGCTTTTCTCCCTTCGTTCCCTTAGCATCAAGAGCATGATCCTTTACGCCTTGTGGTGCTTTTTCAAGTTCATCATCATTGATTAAAAAAGGACGGATCACAGCGTGAGGGCAAACTGAGGCACATTGATTGCACTGGATACAATTAGCTTCTATCCAGCGAGGCACAAGCACCCCAACCCCTCTTTTTTCATACTCTGTTGTACCACTTTCAAAAGAACCGTCTTCATAACCCAAAAAGGCTGACACAGGTAAACTATCACCCTTAGCTGCTTCCATAGGCTTGGCGATTTTTTGCACAAATTCAGTCCCCTTATAAGCATGAATTTCTTCTTTTTCTTCATCTTGTGGTAAATTTTTCCAACTTGGATCAACTTCAACTTTTTTTAGTCCATCAGCTCCTATATCAATAGCTTTGCAGTTCATTTCAACGATAGCATCGCCTTTATTTCCATAAGTTTTTTTCGCAAATTCTTTCATATATTTTTGCGCATCTTCAAAGGGAATAATCTCAGTAAGCTTAAAAAAGGCTGATTGCATAATGGTATTGGTGCGATTTCCAAGCCCTATATCCCTAGCTAATTTAGTAGCATTGATAATATAAAAATTAATCTCTTGTTCAGCCAAAATTTTCTTTACCTTATTTGGTAAATGTTCAATGGTTTCTTCAGGCGACCAAATGCTGTTGAGTAAGAAAGTGCCATTTTTGCGTATGCCCTCAAGCACATCATAAGTTTCAAGATAAGCAGCCACACTACAAGCGACAAAATGGGGGGTTGTTACAAGATAGGTTGAGCGAATAGGCTTTTTAGAAAAACGCAAATGACTTCTCGTATAGCCTCCTGATTTTTTCGAATCATAGGCAAAATAAGCCTGAGCGTAAAAATCAGTCTCATCGCCTATGATCTTAATAGAGTTTTTATTAGCACCCACAGTTCCATCAGCACCAAGTCCGTAAAAAAGGCATTCTGTAGTGCTTTCATTGCTTAAAGAAATATTGTCCTTTACCTCAAGTGAAGTATGGGTTACATCATCGACTATACCTACTGTGAAGTTGTTTTTAGGATTAGCTTGGTTTAAATTTTCAAAAACGGCAAACATTTGAGCTGGATTAACATCCTTTGAAGAAAGACCGTATCTACCACCTACTATAAGAGGGGTATTTTCCCTACCATAAAAGGCTGCTCTTACATCAAGATATAAAGGCTCTCCTAAGCTTCCGGGTTCTTTAGTCCTATCTAAGACCGCTATTTTTTTAACTGAGCTTGGCATAACATCAAAGAAGTATTTTAAGCTAAATGGTCTATAAAGATAAACCTTGAGTATCCCTACTTTTTCACCTTTTGCATTTAAATAATCAACCACTTGTTCTAGGGTTTGAGTAACAGAACCCATAGCAATGATAATCCTTTCAGCCTGAGGATCTCCATAATACACAAAGGGCTTATAAATTCTACCTGTAATGGCTGAAATTTCTTTCATATAATCATTTACCACATCAGGCAGGGCATCATAAAAGCGATTTGCAAGCTCTCTTGTTTGAAAATAAATGTCATCATTTTGAGCTGTGCCTCTGGTTTTTGGATTTTCAGGAGTAAGACAGGAGTTTTTAAATTCTCTTATAGCTTCCTTATCTACGAGTCTTTCTAAATCAGCATAATCCATAAGCTCGATTTTTTGAATTTCATGACTCGTTCTAAAGCCATCAAAAAAGTGTAAAAAAGGCACTCTACCCTTAATCGCACAAAGATGAGCTAGTCCTGCTAAGTCCATAGTCTCTTGCACTGAGTGAGAGCAAAGCAAGGCAAAGCCTGTTTGTCTTGCTGCATAGATATCTTGATGATCTCCAAAGATAGAAAGAGCCTGAGAAGCAATGGATCTTGCTGCTACATGGATTACGCAAGGAAGAAGCTGCCCTGCGATCTTATACATATTTGGAATCTTAAGCAAAAGCCCTTGAGAAGCTGTATAAGTCGTGGTTAATGCCCCAGCTTGTAAAGAGCCATGCACAGTTCCAGCTGCTCCTGCCTCGCTTTGCATTTCAACCACTCTAACAGGCATTCCAAAGATATTTTTCTTCCCTTGAGCAGCCCAGGCATCAGTGTGATCAGCCATAGGAGAGCTAGGAGTAATAGGATAAATTCCAGCAACCTCAGTCAAAGCATAAGAAGCATAAGCTGCTGCTTCATTGCCGTCCATAGTTTTCATAATTTTTTTACCCATTTGGCAATTCCTTTGGTTTAAATTTAAATATCATGTAAGTTCTTACAATGATATATAAAACTTACTTAATTTTTGTTAAATCTAAATCACTTATCCTTGCAACAGCTCTTAATATTCATAAAAATTATTTCAAAATGTAACAATTAAACAAATAAAATTTAGTTGAGTAAATAATACATGTAAAATATAATCAAAGCATTTCTATAAAGCATTAGAAAGGATAAAACTCTAGCGTTTTGAAGTTAAATTTTGTTAAGAATTTTCACAAACTAGCGTATTTTTAATCAGCTTTGAGATAAAATTTCAGCCCTGCCACCCACTATGGCTAAACAATGCTCATAATGAGCTGTATTTAGCCCATCTTTACTTGCAGCGTCCCATTTGCCATTTAAATGCACAGGAGTTCCATCTTTTTGGCACACCATAGGTTCTACACAAAAAACCATTCCATTTTTGATTTTTGGTCCACTTTTGGCATTGACTCCAGCCCTAAGATAGTTTGGTATTTCAGGCTCTGAATGAGGCGTTTTGCCTATACCATGACCACAATAATCCCTCAAAGGCACAAAACCTCTTTGCAAAATAAATTCTTGCAAAGCATAGGAAAGCTCTTTAAAATGCATACCCTCACGGATAATATCAATAGCATGATAAAGTGCATCTTTTGCACAAGCGATAAGCTCGGCATCTTTACTTGAAATTTGACCTATAGGTAAAGTTCTTGCCGCATCACCATAATACCCATCAAGCAAGGTCCCTACATCAACACCTAAAATATCGCCTTCTTTAAGCAAGGTGTCATTAGGAGTTCCATGTATGCAAATTTGATTTAAAGAGGTGCAAATCGCCCCACTAAAGCCGTAAAGTCCTTTAAAAGATGGCTTTGCACCCTTTGAAAGTATAAATTCCTCAGCCATTTGGCTTATTTGTTTTAAGCTCATGCCGACTTTGATATTTTCTTCTAAAAAATCTAAGGTTTGGGCGACGATTTGATTTGCTTTGCGGAGCTTTTCTATTTCTTGGGGTTTTTTAAGTTGTATCATAAAATATCCCTTTAAAAATTTAAGAAACCTTATCGAGCATTAAACCCTGAGCATTATCTTGCTCATAAGCTTTGATAAGCTGATTTTTGTTATTTAAGTCCTGATTTTTTGTCTCGTCTTCTTCTTGCTCAGCTTGCTCTTGAGATCTTTCTTCAGCCTCTATCTTGACTTTTTCAGCCCTTGCTTCAATCTCCATACGCATAGCACTTGCTGCTACTTTAAAATCCTGAGGGCTAGGATCAGCTGGTGCCATTGCCGCAGCTTGTATTTGTCTTGCATTAGCTATGGTTTCTTCAGGAGTGCGACCTTCTTGCATAGAAATAGGCACTTCCCCAGCAACAGCATACATTTTGTTATCAGGACCTCTTTCATAAGTGTAGCTAGCAGAGCCTGCTAAACCACCACCTGCTGCCATGTGAGCCATTTCATGAGCTTTGACCTTTGTATCCGTAGCTTGAAGCTCTTGAACAACTCTTTTTTCAGCCTCACTTAATTCAGTTTGAACCTCATTTTTTGAATCTTCTTCATTGGCGTAAGTAGAATTTGAAGATAAGTCCTTATCTTCACGCATAGAACTTGAAGTATGAGAAAAATACGAACTTGAAAAACCTTGTATCTGCATGCTCTAACCTAAAATTAAATTCTTTGTTGATTATATCTAAAAATTTGTTAAAATTGAGATAAAAATATTAAGGAAAAATATGTTTTACGAAAATACAAATTTTTATTTTGAGCAAGAAAAATCCCAAATTCCTTGGATTAAAATTTTTACCAAGGAAAAGTATAAAGAACTTAGTGATTGTCCCTTAGATATACAAAAAGAGCTTTTTTCTTGGGTGCTTTTTTGCGAAAAAAGCTTGCTTGAGTTTTATCAGCCAGATAAGATCAATATCGCTTCATTTGCAAACTATGTTCCAAGAGTGCATTTTCATGTCATGGCTCGTTTCAAAGAAGATGCCTTTTTTCCTGAGTGCATGTGGGGAAAGCAACAAAGAGAAGTGGTGGATTTGAAACTACCTAAATTTGAGGATTTTATAGACTTTTTTATTAAGAATTTAGAAAATAAACAAACATTTAATTTTTATTAATATTCTTTTGTTTTAATTTCCTTACAAATTCAACTCAAAGGACAAAAAATGAAAAAAATACTTGCCAGCTCATTAGTCGTAGCTTCATTATTTGCTACAAGTTTAAGTGCTACTGAATTTACCCTAGACAAGACTCATACAAATGTAGGTTTTAAGATTAAGCACTTGCAAATCAGCAATGTAAGTGGAAATTTTAAGGATTATGAGGGTTTGATTGATTTTGATGAAGCGAGCAAAAGCTTTAACAAAATTCAAGCCACAATCAAAGTTGCTTCAGTAGATACAGACAACCAAACAAGAGATAATCACCTCCAACAAGATGATTTTTTCAAAGCTAAAAAATACCCTGACATGACTTTTGTGATGAAATCTTATAAAAAAGTAAGCGATACAGAAGGTAAGGTAACAGGAACTCTTACAATAGCTGGCGTAAAAAAAGACATCACTTTAGATGCTGAAATAGGCGGTATAGGCGAGCAAAGAGGCACTAAAAAACTTGGTTTTTCTCTTAGCGGAATGATCAAAAGAAGTGATTTTAAATTTGCAAAAGATACCTCAACTATAACACTAAGTGATGAAATCAAACTTCAAATCGATATTGAAGCTAACGCAAAATAAGGCTTAAGCTCCTTTTGGAGCTAAGCTTTTTTCAAGCTCTAAAAAACTTTCTTCAAAACTACTCTTTAGCGTAGTAAAGCCAAATTTAAACTCTAGTTTTAGCCCTTGTGAAAGCTCGAATTTGGTGTTGTTAAATCCTTCTTCTAAATGACTTAAAAAAGCTTTGCAAAGCTTGCTATCGCTTTGTTGGAAAATAAATACAAAATCCTTATCTTTCATAAAAATTTGGTATTTAAAATCTTGGTGTTTGAGGATTTTAGATATTTTTTTAAGAACTATTTTAGTCGTTTTAGGATCTAATTTATCTAAATTTTCTATACGCATGATCCCAAAAGAGCAGTTTTTAAGCCCTACTAAAAATCTTTGCATGGCTTTAAAATTTCCAAATTTTGTTAAAGGATCAAAATAAGCCAAAAGATAGTTTTCATAAAGGATTTTATAAACAAAAACAAGGCTTGCAAATTCAAAAAAATAAGATTTTGAGCTTGTTTCAAATAAAAATTGCAAGAAAGCTAAGAAAAAGGCTGATAAAAGATAAATTTCTTTTTTGAAAAAAGTAAAAAAAGCTAAAAATACAAACAAAATCAAAAAGAAAATAAAACTAAAATCACTCAAAGGAGTAAAAAATAAATCAACACTAAAGAGCTTTTCGCCCAAAGCGGCATTAAAATTTGTATTTTTACTTAAAAAAAGTGCTAAAACGCCTACAAATAACAGCACAGCAAGCTTGTTTAAATTTTGTTTTTCAAAGATAAGCTCAGTGCTTCTAAGCACACAAAAAAGCATAAAAACAAAGGGTAAAAATAAAAAATTAAACACATGTGCTTGATAAAGGCTTGAAAAAAGATATAAGCTTCTAGAGCAAAGCAGAGCTAAAACTATAAAAAAAATTTTACTTTTTTTAAAATAAAAACTAAGAGCTAAGGCTAAAATTTCAAGCATAAAGGAAAATACACTAAGAAAATTAAAAAATGAATAGCTTAAATTTAATATATCCAAAGATACCCTTTATATGAAAATTTAGGAAGTCAATAAAACTTAAAGGCGAGTTTTACCCGCCCTCATCACAAGTCTTTTAATAGAAGCTTTTGAGTATCCATTATGCCAATGTTTTTATCAAGAACATTTTGTGCGATTTGCTTTGCTTCTTCTATGGAATGAAGCGTGCAAGTGCCGCATTGATATTTGTTTGCTTCTGGGATAGCCTTTGCATTTAAAACATCTTGCATAGAACTTTTCCAAGCATTTACAACCCTTTCATCATCAGGCTTTCCTATCAGGCTCATATAAAAGCCTGTTCTACAACCCATAGGAGAAATATCAATGATCTCAACATCATTTGAATTTAAATGATCCCTCATAAAGCCGGCAAATAAATGCTCTAAAGTATGGATACCCTTTTCTGGCAAAATGTCCTTGTTTGGCACGCAAAAACGCAGATCAAAAACGCTGATCGTATCTCCTTTTGGTGTTTGCATGGTTTTTGCCAAACGCACTGCAGGTGCTGGCATTATAGTGTGATCGACTTTGAAACTATCAAGTAATGGCATAATTTTTTCCTTTCATCTAAAAAAGCTTATCAAGCATGTTTGATAAGCTCTGTGTTTGTTTGTGGTGCGGTTTTCATATACTCAGGCACATCTTTTGTGGTAAGCCACCAAGCTGTAAGGATATTAGCTATCATGGCTATGATTAAAAGTGGCATAGTACGTTTGATGATCTCCATAGGAGCTACCTTTGCAAAGCCTGCAAGAGCGATAACACCACCAGCAATAGGCGAAGCTGATCTTCCCAAGCAAGAAGCGATTTCAAGAGGAAGAACAAGGGTGATCGGTGGGATACCAAGTTTTGGAGCTATATCATTAGCTATTTTACCAAAGGCTTGAAAGGCTGCGATACCTGAACCCATGATAACAGTAGCAAAATACACGATAAAACTAAGTATAGCAATGGTTAAAATCACGGCTGAAGCACCCATTCCAGAAACGATCTCAGCCAAAGTGCCTATACCGCCAAGTGCTTTAATACCCTCAGCAAAAACACCTGCTGCAACGATGATACTTACAACTGAGATAAAAATATCAGCCATTGACTTTAAGATCACAACCATACCATCACAAAGCACCTTAGCGCTTCTGTGTCTGATAAATTCTATAATGAAAACAATAGCAATAGACACAAAAATAACAGTAACAACATCAAGCTTGAAATTTAAAAAATACGCCGCAAATAAAAATACCACAGGAAGCCATGGAAAAAAGATATAGTAGGTCGGGCATTTTGGATCTATGATCTCTCCTATCTCAACAGCCTCATCAACAACGCCATTTTTTGCGTCTTTTTTATCGATATAAGAAAAATAAAAAGGGATCAAAATCGCCAAAAGAACTACATAAACAAGAACAGGATAAATTTGATAATCAAGGAAAATCCCGACCACATTATCTTGCTGTCCAACTATACCTGCAAGCTGAACTGTGTTACCATCTTTTGGACCATAATCAATACCTATCAAAGAAAGCACGGCAACAGCTGTGATAGGACGAATTTTTAAAGAAACAAGCACAGGATAAATGCAAGCAAGAAGCAAAAGCATAAGCCCAGCATAAGAAGAAATCACTATCTTAAGAGCCATGCCCACAACAAAGGTCCCACTTAAAATGAGATATTTGTTTTGAATTTTGCCTAGTGGTTTGTTTGAAAGATAAGCTAGCTTTGCTGAAGCATTGATATACTTCATATAACCTGCAAAACCGGCTACTGCCATAATGATAAGTCCCACACCTGCAAGTTGCTTTTTAAAAGTGTCCGTGATAAAGACAAAAGAATCCAGCAAAGTAGTCCAAAAAGTCATCGTTTCAGGTGCTCTTTTTGCTCCGCTAGGTATAGGTGTGCCTGTGAAATAAAAAGCAGCAATTAGCAAAATAATGCCTGAAAAGAAAAAGACGAAAACAGGGTGATAAGATTTGAGGATATAATACCCCACGATCACAACCGCAACAAGTGTTACTAAAATCATGAGTAAACTCATAATTTCTCCTTTCATATTGATCAAAATATTTTTATATTTTAGCACAAAAATAACATAAAAAATTTATTTTTTCATACTTTATCAAGGATTGAAAAATTGCAAAATGATCAACAAGGTCAAATTTCTATCACTACTTAAATAAAAACAAATGAGATTTTAAAAATAGCCCTTAAATTTAAAGGCTATTTTTTTCATTTTCTTTATATTTTTGAATATCAAGATTTTTAAGCTCTTTATCTGTGATAATACTTGCCACCATAGCACCTGAGACATTAGTACAAGTTCTTGCCATATCAAGTATAGGATCAATGGCTAAAATCACAGCAAGTAAGGCAAAATGTTCCTCAAGACCAAGTCCTGAAAGCATAACCGAAATGATCATTATCGTAATACCAGGAATCCCAGCTATACCAAAAGAAGTAATAACGCACAAAATAACAATCATCAAAATTTCGCCAAATCCAACAGGGATATTTAAGGCATTATACATAAAAATAGCTATCATAGTAGCATAATACCCGGCACAACCATTCATTCCCATAGTTGTGCCTAAACTCGCCCCAAAAGAAGCTGTGCTACTGCTTACTCCAAGCCTTTGCGTGAGGTTTGAAATGCTTACAGGCAAAGTCGCTGCCGAGCTTCTTGAGCTAAATGCCATAAGTAAAGCTGGCAAGGCTTTTTTGAAATAAAAAAGAGGATTTAAGCCGTGCATTAAAAGCATGATTGCATGCAAAACAAAGGCTAAAATAAAAGCTATATAAAGCCAAAGTATGAAATAAAAAGCATTTTTAATGCTTTCAAAGCCACTGACTAAAAGGGTGGAGGCTATCATCGTGATGATGAAAAAAGGCATTAAATTGATCACAAAAAGACAAATTTTTATCATCATTTCATAAAAAAAGCCCACCAAAAGCTTGAAAATCCTAAAGCCTTTTTTCTCTTTTAAGCTCAAAGCTCCAAAGGCTATAATAAAGGCAAAAATGATGACACCTAAGATATTATTTGTATTCATAGCACTAATGATATTGCTTGGGATCAAACCTAAAATCACTTCATTTAAGCCCTTGACTTCCTTAAGCGTTCTTGTGCTTTCTACTACAGCAAAACTGCTTCCAAGCTCGCCAAAAAGAGCTAAAACTATACCTATGATAGCACAAAGTGCAGTTGAAAGCAAAAGCCAAAAAAAGACCCTTGAAAAAACAGCTTTAAAGCTTAAGTTTTGGCTTAAATTTAGTAAAACATTGATCAAAGAAATAAAAACTAAAGGTATGATTAAGAGCTTTAAAATATTTAGATAAACAGAATTTAAAAAGCTTATCCAAATTTGAACCTCTAGGACAAAATGCTGAGAATTTAAACTTTTAAGCTGGGCTACATTTTGAAAATCAGCAAAATATAGCAAAACAAAACCCAAAACAAAGCCTAAAATCAGAGCTACAAACATAAGTAAAGCAAGGCTAAACTTAGACCTTAAAGCCCTAAAAACAAAAAACAAAACGCCTAAACAAAAAAGTATAAAAACACTTTGAAATTGAGATAAATGAAAGAAATTAATAAGAAAATTTTCCATAAAAAGACCTAGGAAGTGATTTTGCAGACTGCAAACTAAGGCGTGGATTATAACATAAATTATTTAAATTTTTATGTTATTTCAAAAAAGCTTTGAAAAATTTAGATCCTTAAATTTTTACTTTGCTAAATTTAAGCAAACTTAAATTTAGCCTTGATAAAAGGCTAAATTTAGACTATGAAGCTTTAAATTTTACTTCAATTTACCTTTGTTTAGGCTTTGTTTTTATTTATATCAAAATCACTAGCGTATAAATCTAGCCATTTTGTGGAGCGAGCCTGTGCGGCGTAGCTAAAAAGCTGTTTGCCACTCTCATCATCAAAAAGATCTTTTCTAGCTTTTTTATACTCATTGCCTGCGGTTTTGCACTCTATGATTAAAAGTATATTTTCGTTATTTTCATCAAATACACTAATATCAGCTCTACCGCTTTTGCCTGAATGCCCCAAGCTCCAAGTTTTTTCTAGTATTAAATGCTCTACTTTGTAGCCCTTTTCTAATAGTCTATTAACGCACTCAAAAACGACAAAATTTTCATTTTGGCTAAAGTTGCTTGTGGTGTTTGACTCTTTTTTTATTTGCTCTGGATAGATTAGCTCGCCTTTTTCAAAATCAACCTTTAAATCACAATTTTGCTCTTTAAAGTGCTTTTCATAAAAATTTTTACCCTTTTGCTTAAAGCCTAAAATTTCTAATACTTCTTTAAAATTTTCTTTGCTAATCATCATTATCCCCTAAATTTTTAATAATACACCGCATTCGTTTTTAAAAAATCCCTAAGCTTTTCATATTCGCCTTTTTCTAAAAAGCGGTATTTGCCGGGCTTTAGCATGCCAAGCTCAAGCACCCCAAAGGCGACGCGTTTAAGCTCCACAACTTCTAAGTCAAAATGCCCAAAAAAACGCCTTAGCTCTCTATTTTTCCCCTCATTGATAAGCACTTTTAGCTTGGTATAACCCCCACTTGCGCCAAAAATTTCAAAGCTCAAAAAAGGAGCAAAGCTCATCGAAGTGATCTTGGTCTTTGCGTGAGCACCTTTGATCTCGTCTTTGATCTCAAGCCCATTTTGCATAGCCTCAGTGACTTCTTTGCTTATGTTGCCACGCACTTTGAGGTAGTATTCTCTTTCTAGGTCGCTGTGCATCAAAGCATCAGCGATCACAGGGCTATCGCTTAGCAAAAGCAAACCCTCACTCGCAAAATCAAGCCTGCCCACGCTTCTAAAGGCTCTAAATTCACGCGGTAAGCTATCATAAATGAGCCTTCTTCCTCGCTCGTCCTTGCTGCTTACTAGCTCGCCTTTTTGCTTGTGATAGATGATGACGCTAAATTTGCTCCTCTTATGCACTCTTTTGCCGTTTATAAAAAGCTTGTCCGTATCCTTAACTTCGTCGCTAAGCTTGGCAAGAGCTGAATTTAGCTTCACTTTTCCTTGCTTTATCAGCTCATCAGCCTCACGGCGAGAGTATTTTGTATTGTGCGAGATGAATTTATTTATACGCATTTTTAAACTCTTTTTAAAGGTAATTTTTTATCAAAGCATGAGCTTAAAAGCTCTATAAAATCTAAAATACTTAAATTTGTAATATCAAGCTTTTCTTTGTATTTGATAAATTCTGTATAAATTTTAGCGTCCTCGTGTATGTTTGGAGCAACAAAGAAAGCAAAATCAGCCTTGCTTTGTTTTAAATGTCTTGTGATAGGGATTAATTCTAGGCTAAGCTGAGCCTTTGAGCTTATAAGACTTAGCTCGATTATGCTTTTATTTTTTTTATCAAGGCAAATAATATCTGCCAAATTTGCACCTGCATGGCTTTTTGGCAAGCCCTCATCATCGATAATATAATTTGGCAATACCTTTAAATTTACACAATTTTGCTTCAAAGAAATAGCACTTAAAAACTCTAATCTTAAAGGCTCAGGGATAAATTTAAAAAGCTCGTCCTTACTACTTAATTTTTTGTTATTTAAGATTTTAAGTTCGGTAAAAATTTGCTCCCTTGTGTAATTTTTAGCAAAATTTTCTAGGCTTTGAAGCTTTAAACTCTCTTTTGTATCGCTTTTTTCGCTCGAATTTAAATTAAAAATTTGAGTATTAATTTCTCCCATATAGTTAAAAAAGCTTATTTTATCTTTGAAATGGCGAGTTTTGCTCTTATAATTTTTTAAAATATACTCAATTTTTGGCATTTCAAAGCTATTAAAATCCAAAAATCTACCATTTGCTCTCAAAGAAATAATACCTGTAATTCTCATCTTTCTTATATATTCATCAATGCTTTCTCTAAGAATTTGCACCTTTTTAAAACGAAGAGTATTTTTTGAGTTTAAAAGCTCTAGGCATTTTTCATAAATAATATCGCCCGAATAATTAAAACTAGGATATTCTTTTCTAAAAGCTAGGATAAAATCAGCTAAATTTAAAGCATTATCATCAGGATAGCAAAGCAAAAAAGGAAGCTCAAGCTTATGTATCTTACTATCCTTAGTTTTACTTTTAAGTAATTTCATCGTTTGCAAAAGCAAAATTAAGGGTTTATTATCGTTTAAAACCTTCCTAAAAGGATTCTTGCTTTGATATTTCATCATGCAATTTAAAAAGATATTTGCAATTTTTTCATCATTGCTAGGATTTTCATTAAAGGCATCTATAAGCAAATGTCCTGCTTGTGAGATAATCAAAGGCTTATTCATAGCATAAAAACAAAAGCCAAATTCCATCATCAACTTATACCAAGTATCAAAGCGAGAGTCCCAACCCTTATCAAATCCAGCTTCTTTATGATTTTGAGGGGAATTTTCTATGATGATTTTTACCTGCTTGTCGCTAAAATTTTCTTCACTTTGCTTAAAAGCTTTGTTTGCATAAACGGGAACATAAAGCTTATTTTTTATAAGCTCTGCTACGATTTGCATAATAAGCTCGTGGCTTAAAATTTGATTTTCAAAGGGGGTTAAAAGCTTTAAAAAAGAAGCCATTCTTTCAGCTGATCTCATAGTTGTGCTAAATGATAAGATTTTATAACTAGCTTTTGCCATTTTAATCCTTATAATTTCTTATAAAAACCTCAAGGCTATCTTTTTTAATGCTATTATCATTAAAGCTTATATAATTACTTTTAATAACAAAGCTTTCATAATTTTGCATAAATTTTTCTAAAAGCTTATTCGTTTTGCCCTTGTGCCTTAAAATATTGCTCAAGCCAAAACGAAGTTTTTTGCTATTAAGCTTGGCTAAAAATTCATAAAGTCTTTTTTCTTCTTTTTCACTCCAAAGCTTGTTGTACTCGCTACTGCTGATAAGATAAGGAGGATCAAGATAGATAAAATCATCTTTTTTTAAATCAAGTTTTTTTAAAAAATCCTCAAAATCAAGATTGTAAAAATCAAGCTCTTTGCCTTTCATAAAGGAAAAATAAGATTTTAAAGCATTTAAAACATTAAGATTAAAATCCACATTGCCAACAGGTAGATTAAAATCTCCCTTAGCATTAAAACGCAAAAAGCGGTTAAAGCCGTAAATCAAAAGCAAATAAAGCCTTGCTAGATCCTTTTTATCAGCATTAAAATCAGCCCTTAAATTTAAATAAGCCTCCTTATTAAACCTAGCAAAATAAGTCTTTTTAAATTCCTTTTTCATACTTAAATCAGGACTTATATTTTTAAGCGAACAAGAAAGCTTATAATGAGCAATAAGCTTAAAAAGCTCCTCTAAAAAGTTCATATCCTTGCTTGATAAAAAGCGGTGTAAATTTATGATATGTTCATCTTTATCATTAAGTAAATATTTCTTAGCCCTTACATTTAAAAAAGAGCTTCCCCCTCCGCAAAAAGCCTCTATATAGGTATTTATATGTTTTGGAAAAAGATTTAAAAGCTGGGGCATGAGCTTAAATTTATCCCCCACATAAAAAAAGGGCGAACGCAGATAATCAAAAGAAAGTGATAAATCCTCTAATTCATCAAAAAGTGTCGCTTCTTTCATCTTAACTCACTTAAAAAAATGATTTCCTTATGATCCTTAAACTCTGTTTTTCCAGCACTAAAGGGCTTAAAATCAAGCTTAAAAAGCCTTGTTTTTCCATATTCTTCTAATAGGGCTTTGATTTCTTCTAATTTTATCTTATTTTGGCTTGAACTTGAATTAGAATTATAAGTATTATTATAAGTCATCACTATATTTTTGCTAATAGGAGCTAAGTTTGAAGTCAAATCTTTCAAAGCTTTTAAGGCTTCATTTTGACAGTATTTACTT
>NZ_QHLJ01000007.1 GCF_006864365.1 Campylobacter sp. MIT 99-7217 | reverse complement strand
TTTTAAAGTTTGGGAGTTTATTTCTTGTCCTGATTGATAAGCAAAGGCATTTGCATTTACAACAGAAGCATCAAGCTTATAAGTTGAAGCCCCCCCCCCCCATTTTTTATCGTAGTATTTGTTTCTGCAAAAAGCAAAGAAGAAAGAACGATAGAAAAACAAATTTTCTTTTGAATATCCATGAAACTCCTTTTATTTTGATAAAAATTATAAAAACTAAGATAGAATTATAAGCTTATGATACTTAAATTATCTTTAATAAAAGATCATTTTTTCTAAAGAATTTAAAGAATAATGTGTAATTTTTTGTTCCAATCATCAAGGCTTTAAATTTTAAAAATTAAAGATATTTTTTATATGTTAAATTATATTTAGTATATTTTAGCTATAATTTTAACCTAGTTTAAATTTTTAGTTAATGAGGAATTGAGTGATGAAAGTTTCAGCACAAAAAATTTGGTTTGACGGCAAAATGGTTGATTTTAAGGATGCAAATGTCCATGTTTTGTCGCACTCTTTGCATTATGGAAATGCTGTTTTTGAGGGAACTAGAGCGTATAAGAGCGATAAGGGTTTGGCTATTTTTAGATTGCAAGATCATACAAAAAGACTTTTAGAATCCGCTAAAATCACACTTTTAAAATGTCCTTTTTCTAAAGAAGAGCTTGAAAAAGCGCAAATTGATGTCATTAAGGCAAATGAATTTAAAAACAACACCTATCTTAGACCTTTGATCTTCTTAGGAGACGGAGAAATGGGAGTTTATCATCTTAAATCCCCTGTTAGAGTAGCTATAGCCGCATGGGAAATAGGAGCTTATCTTGGGGAAGAGGGCTTAGAAAAGGGCATAAAGGTAAAAATTTCTTCGCTCATTAGAAATAGTGCAAAATCTTCCATGAATAAAGCCAAAGCAAGTGCAAACTACTTAAATTCACAGATCGCAAAAGCCGAAGCTATCGATGCTGGATATGAAGAGGCTTTAATGCTTGATGAAGAGGGCTTTATCGCTGAGGGAACAGGAGAATGCTTTTTTATCGTAAAAAATGGCGTTTTGATCACTCCGCCAAATGATTTTTCATTAAAAAGCATAACTCAAGATACTGTCATACAAATAGCTGAGGATTTGGGCTTAAAGGTGCTTAGACAAAGAATTTCAAGAGATGAGGCTTTTACGGCTGATGAAGCCTTTTTCACAGGAACAGCAGCTGAGATCACACCGATAAACAATATCGATACAAGAGTGATAGGAAATGGTCTAAGAGGAGAGCTTACTAAGCTTTTGCAAAATGCGTATTTTGATGTTGTGTATGGGCGAAATGCTAAATTTGCTTCTATGCTTACTTATATTTAAAGGGAAAAAATGCCAGCGGATTTGAATGATTATTTTAACAAAAAAAATGGTTCTAACTCAGGAAATAAAAATTCTCAACCCTTTGGGAATTTTAAAGCTCCAGAGTTTAATTTTAAAGGCTTTGGTAAATTTGCTCCAGCAATTTACACGGCCATTATCTTGATACTTTTATTTGTCCTTGCAAGACCTTTTGCTATCGTTAATTCAGGGGAAATGGGTATAAAGGTAACTACAGGGGAGTTTGACTCTAAGGCTTTAGGACCTGGGCTACACTTTTTTATACCTCTTTTTCAAAAGATCATTATCGTAGATACTAAGGTGCGTCAAGTAACTTATGCTTCGGTTGAGGGCGTTAATGAGAGCAATCTTAACAGAGGCTCAGGCGTTATCAACAAAAGCTCTATATCAGTGCTTGATAGTCGTGGTCTTAGCGT
The DNA here is from genome assembly GCF_006864365.1 of Campylobacter sp. MIT 99-7217. NCBI lineage: Bacteria > Pseudomonadati > Campylobacterota > Epsilonproteobacteria > Campylobacterales > Campylobacteraceae > Campylobacter > Campylobacter sp. MIT 99-7217. Next base: position 82,572 of record NZ_QHLJ01000007.1, on the reverse strand, counting down.
ATCTATCGATGTAACCGTGCAATACAGCCTTAATGAAGCTGTCGTGCCTCAAACCATAGCTACTTGGAACACAAACTGGGAAGATAAGATCATCGATCCAACCGTGCGTGATGTGGTGCGAAGTGTTGTCGGTAAATATACAGCTGAGGAACTTCCTGCAAACAGAAATGCCATAGCCTCACAAATCAACGAAGATATAGGAAGAATCATTGCTAATCTGCCAAATAAACCTGTTACTTTAAATTCGGTTCAATTAAGAGAAATCGTCCTTCCTGCTGGGGTAAAACAGCAAATCGAGCTTGTGCAAATCGCTAAGCAAGAAGCTGAAAGAGCAGCTCAAGAAGCTATCAAAAAAGCTACTTTAGCAGAAGGTGAGGCAAATGCAACGATCATCAGCTCAAAGGGTCGTGCTGATGCAGCAAGGATAGAAGCAGACGCACAAGCTTATGCAAACAAAGAGATCGCAAATTCTTTAAATAACCCCTTGCTTAATCTAAAACAAATCGAAGTTCAAGGTAAATTTAACGAGGCATTGAAAACAAATACCGATGCTAAAATTTTCCTAACTCCGGGTGGAGCTGTGCCAAATATATGGGTTGATACAAAGGACGCCAAGCAGCAAAGTGCGATAAGTCGCTAATTTTATCCTTGCTATAAAGCTTTTAGCAAGGATAGATAAAGGGAAAAAATGCAAAATTTTAAAGAAATGTTTTTCTTTTATACACATCATTTGTATCCTGTGGATTTTGTATTTTTTTTCTTGGTGATTTTCGTTTTTATCAGTGTTTTACTACTTGTTGTTTTTTTAAGAAATCGCCCTATTATCTCAATGTTTATTATTGTTTTTGACTTTGTGGGTTGTGCTTGTTTGTTTTACTATGGCTATCATTTTATAGATGATTTTGTAAGAAAAAGGCAAACGGCTGTTGTTTCTCAAAGAGTGTATAATGAGGATAATTTTGTCATAGATTTTAATATCACTAATCTTTCAAAATATAATTTCTCGCATTGTAAAATATATACAAGCTTATATCATGCCCAAGATGAAAATGCTAGTTCTTTGAAAAATTTTAAAAATAAATATATTCCTTTTAAGCTTAAAAGTAAAATTCTTGATAGAAATTTAAGTAAGGGAGAAACAAGGACTCAAAGAGTGAGTTTTGAGCGTTTTAAAGGCGATGGTAATTTTTCTATACAACTTAGTAGCGAGTGTTTTTAAATGTCTATCTTTCATATCGTTGTTTGTGTTGTTTGTATCATTGCTTTTTGCTTCCTTAATGTCCTTATTTATCTTAAGACAAAAAAGCTTCAAACGGCTATAGCGTGTTATTCGATAAATGCTTTATGGACGGCTATATTGATTTATTCTTTATTTTTGACAATCAACCAATACATAAAACAAGCTAGCCTTTCTGAACTTCGCTTTGCTAGAAATTTACGCACTGAAAGTATAGTGATCTCAGGAAGAGTAACAAATCTTACAGAACACCCTTTAAATAAATGTTTTTTAGAGCTTACCATAGTCGATAAAAGGGGGAGTTCTAATGAAATTTTTAACCCAAATGCTAAAAATGTTCCTAAAAGTAGGACACCCGGAAAGGTTTCTTATAATATCCAAATCGTAACTTCTCTACCCGGAAATACTTATAAAAAATTTTCCGTGCAAGTTCCATATCCTCCAAGTTTTGTAAGTGCCGAGTTTTATCATATTTTAAACTGCATTTAATGAATTTAAGCCCAAATGGCGACCAAATTCACGATCTCATCATAACTAGACGAATTTGTTATTTCAAAGTTTGCACTCATTTCTTCAACTAATTTGCTTAAATTTTCATAATCAAGCTTTGAGGCTTCTTCGCTACTAAGACCTATAAATTCAGCACTTCTTTTCTTAAAGCTTTCTACAAAATGCTCATAAAAATCCTTAAATTTTTCCTCATTAAACTCAGGATAAGTTTTATCAGCATAGGCTGTTTTTTCATCAAAAAGCTCATCAAGCAAATGCATTCTTAAAATCACTTGCTCTGTTTCTTCTAAATCCTCAAATTTAATCCCCTCATTAAGCTTGTCTAATATACCCTTAACGCTTATAGCATCAGCCTTGTTGCTTTGTTCTATAGTAAAAAGCATACTTACATCAAGCTTTTGATAAATATCCAAATCCCCTTCGCCCTGAAATTTGCTTATCCCACTTTCCTCATAAGTTAGCTTTCCGTCTAAATTTGAATCCTTAAGTACCATTTTATCAAGCTCAAGTCCTATGGTTTTACCTGCATAAAAATCATCACTTGTATCATAAGGACGCAGTTCTTTAAAATTTTTACTTGTTTGATGAAGCGTTGTATCCTCGCCAAAAAAGCCAAGGCTTTCAAAAACCCTTGCTTCTCCTCCAAGTTTTGCGTAAGATTGCACCATATAGCCCTTTCCTGCAACTTCTTGTGCAAGAAAACCGCCACGCACATTTGAAAGCTCATTATCATTTAAAAAGCCGTCCTTATCCTTATCGCTTGCAAGATAGCCACGAGTATAAGCAATATCCGCATACCAGCCTGATACAAAACTTTCAGCTTTTCCATTTAAAACATAAGAGCCATCATGCCTTCTTTTTAGCTCTTCTTGCCCAAATTCTTTTCCTAGCCTGTTTATGCTTTCTTCACTTAAGGCACTTCTTGTTAGTTTTTGCGTGATAGGATCTCTAAAATAAACGCTGATAAGTCCTTTTTCTGCTTCTTTGACCTTGTCGCTTATCTTTTGAGAAAAAACCTTTTCATCTTCAAGCCTTTGAGTTCTTTTTTCTTCTGCGCTAAGTTCTGTTTTTATATCTGCTTTTTCTTCGTTTTTGACAAGGGAATTTATGCGAGGATTGAGTTTTAATTCAAAGGATTTATATAGGGTATTTGATGTTTTTGTTTGAGTAAAGGGGCTAAATTTAGAAAAAAGTTCTTGAAACATATGTATCTCCTTAGTATGTCCTTGCAAATATCGGTTAAATTCGAAAAAAATGAAGAGTTTTGTAGGCTTAAATAGCAAGATTTTAAATACCTCGCTATTTAAGAGCGTATTTAAAGATAGCTTTTTACCTTATCTTTGACGCTGAGTATAGCTTCTTTTACAGCATTTATAGTTTGTTTGAGTTTTTCTTTTTCAGTATCATCAAATTTACATTGTAAAACCTCTTCAATCCCGTTTTTACCGATGATACAAGGATAAGAAATCGCATAGTCTTCAAAAACACTTGAAACAGGAAAAACAAGTCTTTTATCCTTAAGCACAGCCTCAGCTAAACTTGCACAAGAGCTTCCTATGCCGTATTCTGTGCGACCTTTTTTGTTGTAAATAAAATAACCCTCATTGATAACAGCTTTTTCTATACTTTGAGTATCAAGATTTCTTCCAAGTTTGTTTTTGTAAAATTCTAAAAAATTAGCCCCATAAATACTTGCCTTGGAAAAATACGCAAACTGACTATCTCCATGCTCTCCTATCATAAAAGCTTGTATATTGCAAGGATTTAAGCTTAAGTCTTTTGCTAGCATTTTGCGAAGCCTTGAGCTATCTAAATTTGTGCCTGAGCCAAAAACTCGGTTTTTATCAAGTCCGCTTAGTTTTTGAGTGTAATACACTATGCTATCATTTGGATTTGTAGCGACTATGTAAAAGCCCTTAAAACCAGCTTTTTTGAGGGGTAAGATGATTTTTGTAAGTTCTTCTATGTTGTTTTCAAGCTCTGCAAGACGGGTTGGAAGTGTGTCAAAATGCACCTTCCTAAAGGCTAAAATGATCACATCGCAGCTTGCAAGTTCTGTTATATCCTGTGCGTAAGAAATTTTTGTATGAGAGTTGTTGAGCGTGAGAGCATCTTCTAAGTCCCTAGCATGAGCTATGGCTAGGTCGGTTTTTATATCTATAAGCACCACTTCATCACACATTGACTTTGCAACCAAGCTAAAAGCACTTGCTGCACCCACATAACCTAAGCCTACTATACCAACTTTATTTGACATTTTATCTCCTTTTAAAACTCTTGATTGTAATGAAATTTAACTAAAATATTTTTTAAATTTTTCTAAAGGATATTCTTTTTTTGTTATACTTTTCTCATCAATTTAACATTAAAGTTTAAAAGTATGCAAAAGCCTGATATTCAAGAATTAAGTGATTTTTTGATAGATTATGTTCGTGCTATGGGATCTATAGGAACTTATAGCTCTAGGGTAAATCGTTGTGCAAAGCGTATAGCTGAAACCTTTGGTTATACTTTAACGCTTAATTTTTCTTTTGCTCATATCAATGTGAGTATAGTCGATCCGCAAGATTATTCAAGTTTTAGAAGCTATCTTATCACCTTAAAGCCTACACATTTAAATTTTTCTTTAGTAAGAGATCTTAGCGCTCTTTCTTGGGCAATTTATGATCATATTCATGATCTTAGGGTAGCAAAAAGATGTTTTAAAAAACTCATTAGGATACAAAAGCGACCTTTTTATTATTATATCATTTTACAAAGTATAGCTAATGCAGCTCTTTCAAGGCTTTTTGAGGGAGATTTTGGAACTATGATCATAGTGCTTTTTGCTACGCTTTTAGGAACGAGTTTAAGGGTATTATTTACTTATATGCGTTTAGATGAACGGATTCAGTGTATTATTTGTTCATTTTTATCTTCTTATCTTACTTTTTGGGGAACGAAATTTGACTGTACACAAACGCCTGAAGTAGCACTTGGAACGAGTATTTTGTATTTGATACCGGGTGTATTTTTTATCAACTCGGTTATTGATATTTTGCAAAATTATATTCAAATAGGCATAAGCAGGATCACGAATGTAGCTATTATTATATCTTGTGTGGCTATAGGCGTTTATGCGACCTTGACCTTTTCAAATTTCAGGTTTTTGTAATGCAAAGCTTATCCCCTGTTTTTATTGATATGTTTTTTGCAGCTTTGGCTGGTTTTGGTTTTGCTTATTCTTGCAAACCTCCTGTTCGTGTGCTTTTTTTAAGTGCGATTTTAGCTTCTATAGGGCATGGTTTTCGTTTTGCTTTGGTGGAATTTTTTAGCATACCAAATCTTGCCATTGCTACCTTCGCAGCCTCTTTTTTGGTAGGGTGTTGTGGCATGCTTTTTGCTAAAATTTCTAAAACCCCTTCCGAAGTGATCGCCTTTCCTGCTTTGCTTCCTATGATACCGGGAATTTATGCGTATAGAGCAATTTTATATCTTTTTAGCTTTATCAATGAAAAGGATATGACTTTAAAAACACATAATTTAGTCGAATTTTTTGATTATTTTTTAACCACAGTTTCTATCACGCTTGCTTTAGCTGTCGGGGTTTCTATAACCTTGTTGATCTTTTTTGAGCAAAGTTTTATGGTAACTCGAAATAGCGGTATTTTTGACAGATATAAAAAATATAAAAAATTTTTTTAGTTTCCAAATCCTTTTACAATTTTAAGATATTTTTTAAAAAGGATTAAACTATGAAAATCTCGTAAGCTAGTCTTTTTTACGGCTTAAATTCACTCTTTGCCATCTAAAACAGGCACAAAAAGACATTCTTCTAAGCGTTGTTTTTGTATATTTGTGCCTTTTTTAATAAATTTTGTGATGTATTGCTTGCCATCATCTTCAAGCAAAGGAACAACCAAAATCCCCTCATCACTAAGCTGTGTGAAAAGCTCATCAGGCACGGCTTTTGTGTAAGCAGAAAATAAAATTCTATCATAAGGTGCATACCTAGCCCAGCCAAGTTGTCCATCATCAAAGCGAACATTAATGTTGTGAATTTCAAGCTCTCTAAAAATCTTTGTCGCACTTTTTGCTAGATCCTCAATGCGTTCTATCGTAAAAACCCTACGGATCACACAGCTTAAAATCGCTGCTTGATAGCCACTGCCACAGCCTATTTCTAAAACACTATCAGCGTCTTTAAAATCAAGTGCCATAGTCATCTTAGCCACCGTTAAAGGCGAGCTGATCCATTGACTTGCAAGCATAGGCATAGCATTAAGCGTGTAAGCATGGGCTTTAAGGGGGGAAAAAATTTCTCTGGGTATCTTGCAAAAAGCCTCAAATAAGGCTTGGTTGATGAGGGTATTTTTTTGAATTTCTTCTGCCATCATTTGGCATCGTTTTTGCTCAATAAAGTCCATTATCTGCCCTTTGGTGAGTATTTAAAAGTTCATTTTTTAAAGCATGAAGCCTACTTGATAAAAGTAGGGGATAGGCTTTTTGATGTTTTAGATCTAAAAGCTCTTCATCTAGGCATTCAAGCTGTTTTTTAGTATAAGCTTGAATTTCATTTAAATTTGGTTTTTGATAAACAAGTTTTCCATTTTTAAAAATAGGAATTTGCAAAGCCTTTATCTCGTATTTTTCTTCTTCTATAGGTTCATTTTCTAGGTAAAGTTTATCAAAAAGGGCTTTTTTGCTTGTCTTATCAAAAAATCTTAAAAGCTTTTTAAAATGGGGATTAGTGATTTTTTCACTTGATTCGCTGATTTTTATTTTCGGGGTAAGCTTATTTTGATTTTCTATAGCTACAAGCTTATACACACAGCCTAAAACCGGGCTACTTTTTGCTGTTATGAGTTTTTCTCCTACTCCAAAGGCATCAATAGGGGCATTTTTTTCTACCAAGGTAGAAATTTGATCCTCATCTAAACTTCCGCTTGCGATGATTTTACATTCTTTAAAGCCTGCTTCATCAAGTATTTTTCTCGCTTTTAAAGAAAGGGCGTATAAATCCCCACTATCAAGACGGATACCAAAATTTAGAGGCTTTGTTTGCTTAAAGGCTTCTATGGCATTTGGTAAGCCACTTTTAAGGGTATCATAAGTATCTACAAGCAAGATAGCATTTTTAGGATAGAGCTTGCAGTATGCTTTAAATGCTTCAAGCTCATTATCAAACATTTGCACCCAAGAATGAGCCATTGTTCCGCTCGTAGAAATATCATAAAGCTTTGAAGCCAGCGTGCAAGCTGAGGCTAAGCAACCTCCTATAAAAGCCGCTCTTGCCCCATTAATAGCAGCATCAACGCCTTGCGCTCTTCTTGAACCAAATTCAAGCACACTTCGTCCCTTAGCTGCTCTTACGATACGATTTGCCTTTGTGGCAATGAGGCTTTGATGATTAAGTGTGAGCAAGATAAAAGTTTCTAAAATTTGAGCCTCACAAGCCTTTGCTTTTATAGTTAAAAGTGGTTCTTGGGCAAAGGCGATTTCTCCTTCTCTTAAGGCATATATATCGCCACTAAATTTAAAGTTTTTAAGATAGTTTAAAAACTCTTCATCAAAAATATTTTGTGTTCTAAAAAAATTTATATCCTCTTCATCAAAATGTAAATTTAAAATAAAATCAATGATTTGTTCAAGACCTGCTACTATAACGAAATTTCCATTATCTGGGATATTGCGAAAAAAAACATCAAAATAACAAATTTCATCTTTTTTGCCGTTTAAAAAATAGCCTTGAGCCATTGTAAATTCGTAAAAATCACAGAGCAAGGAAAGATTTTTTGACATTTTTTCTCCAAATTTATTTAAAAATCATCAAAGCTGATGCTGCCTTTAGAATAATTTGTAACCTTGCTTTCAAAGAAATTTGCCCTTTGATCGTTAAATTTAGAAAAGTCATCAACCCATTTTATAGGGTGTTTAGCATTATAAATGCGGTCTAAATTTATAGCTAATAGCCTTTGATCGACAAGATAATGAATGTATTCGGTGATAAGCTCATCTGTAAAGCCCATGATTTGATTTTGTGTGATGTATTTACCCCATTTTATCTCAAGTTCGCCAGCTTTTTTAAACATATCATAAATTTTGTTGATATTTTCATCATGAAAAAGATCAGGTCTTTCTTTGCGAACCGAGTTAATCATATTTTGAAACAAAAGTAAATGCGTGATTTCATCTCTTTGAATGAAGCGAATCATCTGTGCTGAGCCAAGCATTTTGCCTGTTCTTGCTAGAGCATAAATTGCTGTAAAGCCACTATAAAAATAAATACCCTCTAAAATTTGATTTGCCACCATAGCAAGCAAAAGCTTGTTATCATCGACATCGCCGGCAAGTTCTTCATAAATTCCTGAAATAAAATCATTTTTTTCACGCAAGGTTTCATCATGCTTTTCCATTTCATAGATCAAATCTGTATTCTCGCAAATTGCTTCAACCATTACGGCGTAAGATTTTGAATGATTTGCTTCCTCGTAAGCTTGACGCGTTAATACAGCATTTATCTCAGGAGCGGTGATATAAGGGTTGATATTATCAGCTAGGTTGTTGGTTTGAAAGCTGTCCATAGAAATGAGCTGAGACCAAACAAGATCATACATTCTTTTCTCAGCACTTGTTAAATTTACGCGGTAATCAAGGGCGTCTTTGGTCGTATCCACTTCTTTTGGAAACCAAGTATTTGCCTCCATTAAGTCCCAAAGTTTAAGCGCCCAAGTGTATTTTGCCTTAGTGAAATTTAATATGCCGTGTGGATTTCCGTCAAAAACCTTGCGTTCGCTTAGGGTTTCGTTTGAACTTGGGTTATAAATTCTTTTTCTATGCATTATCTATCCTTTTTATAATATAAGTTCTACTTAAAATATCGTGAAAACAAAGCTTATCTTTTCTTAAAAAACTCATTAAAAGTCCAAAAAGAAAAGAAGCTCCTACGATGAACAAAACATATCTTAGAAAAACTCTAAGAAAACTTGCTTTTTTGTTTGTATTCATATCAAGCAAATACAAATCATAAGCTTTTAAACCCGGACTCTGTGCTTTTAAGCTTAAAAAAAGTCCTTGTAAAACTCCAAAACTAATGGAGCAGGCAAAAATCACAGGTTGATTTTGCAAAAAAGCCTCTTTTGAACCTAAAATAAAATAAAAAAGATACAAAATCGGTACATAAAAAATAAAAATATCAATCAAAAAAGCCCTAAACCGTTCCCAGCGAGTAGCTTTTCTAGCCTTTGCTTTCATGAGTTTGTGCGACTACCGGGCTTAAAAGCCTTGCTTCCTTGCTTGCAAAGAGGGCAGTCGCTGCTTTCATAAATTTCAAACTCAAAATTTCCCAAACTAAATAAGGGTAAATTTTCATTTAGTTTTGCATTGGCTTTTCTTTGTGTATCTTTTAAATTTGTTACCTTGCAAAAGCCACGATTTGCTAAGGCTGCAAAGCCTACGACTATACCGCCAAGCTCTTCAATGATCTTTGCACTTTCCATAGCTGAGCCACCTGTGGTGATAATATCTTCACAAATGAGAAATTTTTCACCTTTTTGAACTTCAAAACCTCTTCTTAGTTGCATTTGTCCCTCAACTCTTTCAGTGAAAATAAATCTTTTTCCACAAGCTCTTGCAAGCTCGTATCCTGCTAGTATCCCACCAAGTGCAGGTGAGCAAATGCTGTTAAATTCTACTCTTGCTTCGCCGATGATAGCCGCAAGCTCTTCGCAAAGCTTTGAGGCTAGGATAGGATTTTCAAGAATTTTCGCACTTTGTAAATAAAACCGCGAGTGTTTGCCCGAACTTAGCAAAAAATGTCCTTCCAAAAAGGCTTTATTTTCTTTATAAATTTGCTCTAAGTTCATTTTAATCTCCAAATTTAAAGCTTCAAAAGTTCAGCTTCTTTATTTTTTACGATCTCATCGACCTTTGCGGTATAGTTATCTGTAAGCTTTTGAACATCATTTAAAGCCTTTTTAGCTTCATCTTCTGAGATGCTTTTATCTTTTTCAAGCTTTTTTACGCTATCATTTGCATCCTTGCGGACATTGCGTATAGAAACCTTAGCTTTTTCGCCCATAGCCTTTGCTTGCTTAGCATTTTCTTCTCTTTGTTCTTTTGTCATTGGAGGGAAAAAAAGCTTGACACTTTCGCCATCGTTATTTGGATTTACTCCTATATTTGCAGCAGCTATGGCACTTTCAATAGTCTTTAAAAGAGGTTTTTCCCAAGGGGTTATGCTAATGGTTGAAGCATCGCTTGCTAAAACCGTGGCGACTTGATTTAAAGGTGTTTGTGTGCCGTAATAATCCACACTAACATGATCTAAAATGTGGGTATTGACCTTACCTGTTCTAAGTGTTGTAAAGTCTTTTTTGAGAGCTTCTAGAGACTTTTCGCTTTGTTGTTTTTGCTTGTTTAAGATCTCTTCTATCATCTTGTATCCTTACTTACTTGAGTTTAAATCGCCCGAAATTTGAGGAGCTTGCGGAACGCTTGGCACAGCAGGAACAAGGCTTGTGTTGTTTTCTGGCAAAATGCCACTTGCCTTTTGTGCTAAAGAACTTGTTTTTGCTTCATTGTTGTAAAGATAACTTAAAGTTGCTGTATTAGCAATAAGCAAAAGCCCCATAAAAAAAGTAAATTTAGCTAAAAATCCTGACGCTCCCTTAGCACCAAAAAAGCTTTCATTGCTTCCGCTGTAAGCACCAAGTCCTATACTTGAACTTTTTTGTAAAAGAACAGCTATACAAATAACGACAACGAGAATAACTTGAAATACAATAAAAAGGGTAATCATAGCTTTCCTTAAAATTTATAAATAAAAGAGTATTTTAGCTTAAAGAACTTAAGAAAAGATTGAATTTTTTTAAAAAAATAATAAATTTTTCGCAGGAAATTCTGCGAAAAATTTATTCTCTATTTGCGATACCAAGAATACTAAGCAAAGAAGAGAAAAGATTGATAAAATCAAGATACAAAGCCACAGCACCCTCAATTGGAGTTTCATAGTTTCCACGGATAATGTTTTGAGTATCATAAAGGATAAAAAAGCTAAATAAAATCGCTGCGATTGATGAGATAACTAGCTGATACATAGGGCTTTGAAAGAAAAAGCCTATTAAAGAAGCTACGATTAAAACAATCAAAGCAATGAAAAGCATTTTTCCCATAGTGGTAAAATCTCTTTTTGTATTGATCGCAAACACGCTTAAAGCTCCAAAAGCAACTGAGGTTAAAGCAAAGGCTTGAGCTACGATAACACCGCCACTTGCAAGACGCAAAACCGAATACAAAAGAGGAGCTAAACTTGCACCCAAAACAAAGGTAAATGCAAAGAGCAAAACTAAATTTAAAGGGGTTTTTCTTTTAGCTGCTTGTAAGGCAAACAAAAGCACGATAGCTACTGCAAAAAAGATAAGAGAAGTTATCATACCACCACTTGCAAATAAAGGTATCAACGCAGTTACTCCAACATAAGCACCAGCAGCACCGGCAAGTAAAGAAGCTGCAAAAAGCTGATAAGTTTGTTTTATAAAGGTGCTTAAAGCAGAACTTTGTCCTTGAGCTTCAAATTCACCACTTCGAGTATAATCTCTATCATAAAGACTCATTTTTTCCTCCATTAAAGTTAAATATTTTGTAAATTTACACAAAAAAGATAAACACAAACTTAATTTTCTTGAAATTTAGACTTTGTTTTTACGATTTTCAAAGCTAATTTATATTAGAATGAGTTATTGTAAGTAAGGAAAGAAAATATCATGGAAAATCTTATTCAAGGTGCGCTTAAATTTATGGAAGAAGACTTTAAAGAGCATGAAAGTCTTTTTGAAAAGCTTAAAAATAAACAAGATCCCCATACGCTTTTCATAGGTTGTTCTGATTCAAGGGTTATACCAAATCTCATCACAAATACAGGTCCAGGCGAGCTTTTTGTAATAAGAAATATAGCCAATATCATTCCACCTTATCGCGTAGGGAGTGATTATTTAGCGACCACTTCAGCTATAGAGTATGCTGTAAATGCTTTGGATATTAAAAATATCATTGTTTGCGGACATAGTAATTGTGGGGGCTGTTTGGCTCTTTATAATTCTAAAGAAAAATTTGAAAATATTCCTAATGTAAAAAAATGGCTTGATATGCTTGCACCTATAAAAGAAGAAGCGATTAAGATCGCAGGAAATGATGAGGCGATGAGATCATGGATTACAGAAAAGCTTAATTTAGTTAATTCTTTACAAAATTTACTCACTTATCCCGGAATTTCAAAGGCTGTAGAAGAAAAGAAAATAGAAGTGCATGCTTGGTATTTTATCATTCAAACAGGAGAAATTTATGAGTATGACTTTGAGGGGCAACATTTTGTTTTAATCACTAAAAATAAGGAACAAAAATGAAAAAAATTTTACTAATAGCTTTATTTTTGGTAGCTTTTGTAAATTTAAAAGCAGAGCAAAATCCTTTAAAGATATCTGATTTGGTGCAAAAATTTATCAGCTTTGATGTGAAGATCAAAAAGCTTCAAGAAGATGGTAACTCAAGTAAGGTTAAAGATGAGCTTGAAAGCTTAAAAGATAAGCAAAATAAGCTTTTAGAAACCTTGCCCAGCATTATAGCAAAGCAAGAACTTGATGAAAAAAAAGTGCAGGTGTTTTTAGATAAAAAAGAGAGTTTAAGCGAGGAACTTAAGGCTTTAAAAGAACATAACGAGCTTTATTATAAACTAAAATTAGAACTTGCTTTTATGCAAAATAATGAGCTTTTTTACTCCACGCTTTTTAAACTTGAAGAAGCCTTTAAAAATGCCAAAACAAGCGAAGAGATCGAAAGTCTTTTAAGTCCTATTGTAGATCAATTAAACGACTTTGAACCTGATTTTAAAGGGCTTGAAAAGGATATTAAAGATCCTAAGGAACTTTCAAATTTAAAGCTTGAGCTTGAAAAACTAAACACAAATATAAAAGCTTATAGGCAAATTTTGCAGTATTTTAGGGATAATGCAAAATTTTTTGAAAATAATATCTTTTTTAGTATGCTAAAGCTTCAAAATTATATTGATTGGATTAATGAAAAAGCCCCTTTTCAAAGCGAGTTTTTAGACCTTGGAAAGATTATCATCTCTCTTATTGTTTTAGTCTTTTTTTATCTTATACGCAAGCTTGTGCCTCACTTTGTTTATTTTGTCCTCATTAAAATTATCTTTAGGAATAAGGATAAACAAAGCTTAAGTCATAGAGAAATAGAGGATATTTTTGTAGAAAAAAGCAATCTTTCTATGCAAAGCTTTTTATTCTTTTATGGGCTTGGAGTTTGTGCTAGCGTACTTTACTATCCTCTTCCTGTGCCTATTTGGCTAGGAAATAGCTTTTATGTGATTTATGCTTTGAATATTGCTTGGATAGTGATTAATGCTATTGATGGCTATGGCTTTATACTCATTTCAAATTTAGCCCAAAAAAGCGGAAAAAAAGAGGTGGCTAATCTCATTTTTAAGGTGCTTTATTTTGTTATTGTTATTATTGTAGCTCTTTTTATGCTTTCTCATCTAGGCTTTAATATCTCAGCCATTATCGCTTCTTTGGGGATAGGAGGTTTGGCTGTAGCTTTGGCTGCAAAAGATATTATCGCAAATTTCTTTTCTTCTATCATTTTAGCCTTTGATGATAGTTTTAATCAAGGCGATTGGGTTGAAATTTCAGGGGTTGAGGGAACTGTCGTTGAGACAGGTTTAAGAAAAACAACGATAAGAACCTTTGATAATTCTTTGGTATTTTTTCCAAATTCAGTGATCATGGCGGCTAATGTGAAGAATTGGAGTAAAAGAAAGGTTGGTCGTAGGATAGTCATGAAGCTTGGCGTTGGATATGATGCAAGTGCTGAAAGGCTTGAAAAATGTATCAATGAACTAAGAGAGCTTTTAGAAAAAAGTCCCCTAGTCGCCCACGCTTCTGATAGTGCTTTAAAGCAAGATAATTTTAGGGCAAAATACAGACAAAACCTTGTTTCTATGAATGATTTAGAGGGTTATAAAAATGCTTGCTATGTTTCTTTGTGTGAATTTGCCGAAAGTTCTATAAATATAGAGCTTTATTTTTATACTAAAGCTATAGATTCAAGGGGCTATAGAGAAGCAAGACAGGCTTTAATGCTTGATTTTATGAGAATTATTGCTAAAAATGGTTTGGTTTTTGCCTATCCAAGTATGAGTTTATATGTGGAAAATTTCAAAGATTTAAATGAGATTGTCAAGAAGAAAGATTAAGCAAAGTTCATTCTCGCTTTGAGGCGAGAATGAGGGTTTTAATAAGCTTTTTTTCCACATTCTATAGTGATTTCTTTTACGCTAAGTGGAGTTGGTGAGGTTGAAGGATTTGCATAGCCAAAAACTTCAGCTTTTACAAAGGTTCCAGGAACTAAATCCTCCCATTTTCCATGCTTATCGTATAAGCCAAAAAGCCCACAATCGTCCATGTCAATTTCTGTATTTGGTAAAATCCTCAAAACTGCACCCGGACTTACAGAAGAATCAAGTGTGATTGTTCTTGTGTTAATGTCTGCGTTAGTGATGACTCCATAAATTTTAAAACCATCGCCAAAAGCACTTGTAAGTGCTAAACCTAAAAGCACGCTTGCTGTTAAAATCAATTTTTTCATAATGTTCTCCTTAAAAATTTTTGTTAATGAAAGTATATTTTATTTGCGTGAATTTAATGTGAAATTTTAAATAAAGTTTTAAAAGTTTTTGAGTATAATCAAAAAACTCATACAAAACTAAGGAAAATAGATGTTTAGGTTTATTTTAACTTTCTTTTTAGCATTTTTTATCAGCTCTTGCACTCAAAAACCAAAAAGTGAGCTTATAAGAGCGCAAACTGACGGACTTCTTGCTTATACTCAGGATTTATTTGTGGAATTTGATGAAAGTAAGCTTTTGGACGAAAAGAAAAAAGCACTTGCAAAGCTAATCAATCAAAAAGGCGGTCTTGAAGCAAAGGTAAATGGCAAGTTAGAGTTCATCAATGCAAGTTTTATGGAAAATACCCTAAAGCTTCATTTTCCTTTGAAGGCTAAAAGTTCGTATAAAATAGACTTTGAGCTTGAGCAAATTCCTGTAAATTTAAGCTTTAAAACACAGGATTTAGAACTAAAACTTCAAGATTCAGAATTTAAAATAGAAGGAAAGCAAAGATTTTTATATATTAAATTTCGCCCTAATTTTCAACTTGCACCAGATGAGCTAACAAAATTTACAAAGCTTTTAAAAAATGGCAAGGAATTTCCCTTTGAGGTAGTTTCAAATTCGGCTTTTGAGGATTTTTTGATCATCAAAAGTAAGCCTTTTGAGCTTGAAGATGAGGTGATAAACTTTGAACTTCAGTTTAGTAAAAAGCTTGGTTTAAGCGAGGATTTGAGCTTTAAATTTACAAGTGAGCTTAAGGAAAATCTATCCTTTATAAGTGCAAAAACAAGGGATAAGGATATAGAGCTAGGCTTTTCTGATGAACTTGATGAAAAACAAAATGTAAAAGATTTGATTATGATTTCTCCAAATTTAAGCTTTAATGCTTTAGTTTTAGGAAATAAAATCAAAATCACGGGCAATTTTTTAAATTCTCAAAATTATACCATTCAAATCGCCCAAGGTTTAAAAAGTAAAGATAATATACGCTCTAAGCAAGATTTTAACGCAACTATAAGTTTTAAAGACCTAGAGCCAAGCCTTTCTTTTTCAAGTTCGGGAGTTTTTCTTCCAAGTAAGGCTGATAAAAAAATCGCCTTCAAAAGTCTTAATGTCAAAAAAATAAAGCTTCAAATTTATCAAATCCACACCAATAATTTTTCTCAATTTTTAAGATATGATGACTTTGAAGCAAGGAAAAATTTAAGCTCTCTTTCAAGTAGAATTCAAGATAGCAGAGAATACACCACCCAACTTGTGCTAGAAAAAAGCTTTGATCTTGATTCTAAGAAAAATGAATGGATACAAAATGAACTAAGCCTTGCTGCTCTTAAGGATTTAAGTGGGGCATTTACTCTTAGGCTTAGCTTTGATGAAAAGGGGGCTGATTATGATTTTTCAGGCTTTGATGATTATGATAAGTCAAGATTTTTTGATCAAAAAGCAGAAATAAGCAAGAATCTTATCTTTTCAAATTTAGCCCTAAGTGCTGAACAAATAGGGGATAAAATTTATGTAAGTGTAAGGGATTTTATAACAAATAATGCAGTAAATGGCGTTAAGCTTGAGCTTATTAGCAATAAAAATCAAATTTTAGATACAAAGATGAGTGGCAATGAGGGCGAGGCTATCTTAAGTGCTAAGGTATCAAATTTAAGCACAAAGCAAGCAAGTGAAGAATACTATGATTATTTTACCAACATAGATGAAAAAGCCTTGTTTATCCTTGCGAGCAAAGATAATCAAATAAGTACTTTAAGGCTAAGCAATCCTTTAAATTTAGACGGCTTTGATGTTGATGGAGTGGTAAAAGAAAGTAAGATCAAAGCCTTTATTTATACAGAAAGAGGGGTGTATAGACCGGGTGATAAAATTCATCTTAGCATAGTCGCACAAAATGACAAAGAAAGGATAAATCACCCTATAAAGCTAAGTTTTTATGATCCAAAGGGAAAGAAAATTTTGGATAATATCACGCTTGAGCCTTCAAATGAGATGTTTTATAAAGAACTTTTTACAAATTTAAACGATCTTACAGGGATTTACAAGGTAGAACTTGACATAGCAGGGGTTAAATTTAGGGAAAATATCCTTGTTCAAGCTATAAGCCCTAACCGCATAAAAGTGGAGCTTGAAACTACTAAAAAGCTTGATTTAAGGACAAATTTAAAGCTTGATTTTGCCTTAGAAAGCAAGTATCTTTTTGGAGCTGTGGCAAGTGGTTTAAAATACGACATTAGGGCTGATTTTAACAAAAAAAGTTTTGTAAGCTCTAAATTTAAAAACTATACTTTTACAAATCCTAGCCTTTATATAAGCACAAGTTCAAAAAATATACAAGCAAAACTTGATGAAAATGGAATGAGTGAGAATTATTTTGAAATTCCAAGCCAAATCACAAAACAAGATAACACGAACTACGAAGCCTTTTTATCAGCAAGAGTTTATGAGGAGGGTGGAAAAAGCGTAAATGCTGTAAAAAGCGTGGATTTGATCAAGTATGATTATTTTGTGGGCTTAAAAAAGCTTGAAAATTCTTACATAGAGCAAGGTCAAAAGATCACATTTAACGCTATTGTGAGTGATTTAAAAGAAAATTTACTCAAGGGTAAAAAGCTTGAATACAAAATTTACAAAGCAAATCATTCTTGGTGGTGGGATTATAGTAGTTTTGAAAATTTTGTCCGCTCAAATAAAAGTGGCTCTAAGCTTGAGCTTATAGAAAAAGGCGAACTTTTAAGTGCGGATAAGCCTATTAGCTTTGATTTTGATACAAAAAATTTTTACGGGGATATGTTTATAGAACTTGTCGATGTGCAAAGTGGTGCAAGTGCTGGATTTAGCTTTTATGTAAGCTCTTGGGGAGAGCCAAGTAATGCTGATATTATCAGTTCTTTAAAAATAAAAACCAATAAACAAAGCTACGCACCAAATGAAACGGCTGTGATCGAGTTTGAAAGTGTGAAAAATGCAAAGGCTTTGATCACGCTGAGCAATGAATTTGATATTTTAAAACGCTTTGTTGTGGATACTGAGGATAAAAGCACTAAATTTGAGCTTAAGCTTGATAAAACTTATGTGCCAAATGTTTATGTGAGCGTGAGTTTGCTTCAAGATTATGAGGGCTATGAAAATGACAGAGCTTTAAGACTTTTTGGTGTTGTGCCTGTAAGAGTAGAGGACGAGGAAAGCAAGCTTAAGCTTGAGCTTGTTGCTCCTGAAAAAATTAGACCTAATGAAGAATTTGAAATCAGCATTCAAAGTAAGGATAAAAGCCCTTATACTTATACTTTAGCTGTAGTTGATGAGGGGCTTTTGGACTTGACGGATTTTAAAACTCCTGATATTTGGGGTTATTTTTATGCAAAAAGAGGTTTTGCACTAAAGGTTTTTGATACCTATGATAAGATCATTGCAAAAAGCTTTGGAGAGGTTTTAAAGGTTTTATCTACAGGAGGTGATGCAAGCACAAGAGATGTGAAAAACAAAGATGAAAAGGCTGAGAGATTTAAGCCTGTGGTGTTGTTTCAAGCTCCTATGAAAAGTGATGAAAAGGGCTTTGCTAAGGCTAAATTTGCAATGCCTTCTTATCTTGGAAGTGTTCGTGTCATGGTGGTGGCTCATTCAAACAAAGCCTTTGGTAATGCGTGGAAAAATATCCAAGTTTCAGCTCCTGCTATTATGCTTGAAACCTTACCAAGAGCTATAAGGATAGATGATGAGTTTGATCTTTTGGTGCAGGTATTTAAGCTAGATGAAGATGTAACAAGTGCAAATTTAAGCGTAAAAACTCAAAATAAGCTCATTGAACTTTCTCAAAATGAGTTTAAAATCGACTTTGGCAAAGAACAAGTAAAAAATATACTCATTAGAGCTAAGGCTAAAAAAGATATAGGCATAGAAGAGTTTGATTTTGCCTTAAGTGCTAAAAATTATACTTATAAAAATCAAACGCAAATTGATATAAAGCCTATAAATGCCTATACTTACGAGAATACAAATTTGATGATTAAAGCTGGAGAAAGTAAGGAATTTAGCATTGAAGAGGGCTTTGTAAAAGGAAGTGTAAATGCGACGCTTAAGCTTTCTGCAACGCCTATTGTTGATATAGATAAGCGTTTAAAATACTTGCTTCATTATCCTTATGGGTGCATAGAGCAAAGCACTTCAGCTGTTCTTCCTCAGCTTTATTTGGATAAATTTAGCACCAAATTTGATAAACAAAAAGCGATTAATAATATCAACGCAGCCATTCAAAGCTTTGTAAGCTTTCAAACCGCAGATGGAGGTTTTGCGTATTGGCAAGGAGGAAACTCATCACATATTTGGGGGACAAATTATGCTGGAATGTTTTTAATCCTTGCTAAAAATGCAGGTTATTATGTGCCTGAGGGTCTTTATCAAAGATGGCTTGAATATGAGAAAAATTTTGTCAATAAGACTTATTTTAAAGACGAGGGCTATGGTTATTATCTAAAGGCAAATTCTTTATATCTTTTAGCCCTTGCTAAGAATGCGAATATTTCAGCTATGAATATACTTTATGAAAAGCTTGATAAGCTTGATAATCTCTCCAAATGGCAACTTGCAGCAGCATACAAGCTTGCAGGATTAGACGATATAGCTTTAAAAATCGCAAGCTCGCTAAGTACTGAGACAAACACAAATTTATACCAAAGCCTAAGCTATGGCTCAACTCTTAGAGATAAGGCTATCATCTCAAATGCTTATAAAATCATTTATGGCAAAACCAACAACAAGCTTTATGATGAAATAAGCTCTGCTTTGCAAGCAAATTCTTATCTTTCCACACAAAGTATAGGTTATGGCTTGTATGCCCTAGCTTTTGGAGCAAATTTAGGCCAAGCTCAAAATGATCTTAACATGCAAGCAGAGCTTAAGCTTGATCAAAAGAACATTAGCTTAAATCAAAAGGATTTGCAAATTTTTGAATTTGACGAGTCAAAGGCGGTTTTAAGCACGAAAAAAGATATTTTTGCAAGCTTTGGTGTTGAGGGGATTAAGCTAGAGCAAGCCAAGCCTTATTCAAAAGGCATTCGCATACAAAGAGAATTCTATGATGAGGTGGGCAATGTCATTGATGAGAGCAAGTTAAAAAGCGGGCAGAGTTTTTACATGCTCATTAAGGTTTATAATCAAAGTGGTTCAAGTTTTGATCACCTAGCTCTTACTCAGATCCTGCCAAGTGGCTGGGAACTTGCTCATACGCTTTTAGATAAACAAGAGCCTGAATTTGTAAAAAAATTCAGAGCTTATGCTGATTTTGTCGATGCTAGAGATGATAAGATCATGTGGTTTTTAGATCATTTGACAGGAGCAGATGATGTTGGGGCAAGTTTTTATGTGAAGCTAAGTGCGGTTACACCGGGAATTTATACCCTGCCCGGAGCTTACGCAGAGGCAATGTATAATGATAGCTACCAAGCTTTAAGTGAAAGCAAAAAAGTCGTTGTTGAAAAATAAATTTTTATCTCGCAAAGCTCTAAAATTTCTTAAATTTATAGGATTTTTAGGGCTTTTGTTTTTTGTGTATGTAGCCTTTGTCTTTTTTTCCTTTGATAAAGATGAGTTTTTGGACAATTTCGAAGCTCGTTATAGCAAACTTATGCTTGATAGAAATGAAGAAATTTTAAGTGTTTTTTTAAATGATGATGAGCAGTGGCATTTAAAAGCAAGTAAAATCCCTGATAAACTTAAACAAGCTGTGATTTTGTATGAGGATAAAAATTTTTATTCACATTTTGGGGTGGATTTTTTAGCCTTGTTTAGGGCATTTAAAAACAATCTTTTTTATGCTAAAAGAAGTGGAGCAAGCACCATTTCTATGCAGGTTATCAAGCTTAATGAAAAAAATCCTCGCACTTATTTTTATAAATTTCACGAAATCATCAAAGCCTTTGCCTTAGAGTATCATTTTAGCAAAGATGAAATTTTAAGCCTTTATCTTAGCAATGCACCTTATGGAGGGAATTTAGTGGGATATGAGGCAGCTTTGTTGTTTTATTTTGATAAAAAGCCAGATGATATAACAAATGCCCAAGCTGCTCTTTTGGCTGTTTTGCCAAATAATCCGGGGCTTATCAATCTTGAAAAAAATAAAACTTTACTTAAAGAAAAAAGAGCTAGGCTTTTGGGTAAAATGCTTGAAAAGGGCTTAATCTCAAAGGATTTGTTTGAGCTTTCTTTAAGGGAGGATTTGCCAAGCTTTAAACCTCGCAAAAACCTAGCTCCTCATTTAGCCTTAGAGCTTTTAAACGATAAGCAAAAGTTCATCATCTCAAGTATAGATAAAAACTTACAAAGTAAATTTGAAGCCAAGGCAAAAGAATTTAGCCAAAAACTTATGCAAAAGGGCATTCATAACTTAAGCGTGCTTTTGCTTGATACAAAAAGCAAGAAAGCTTTAGCTTATGTTGGTTCGCAAGATTTTTATGATATTTTAAATTTAGGGCAGATTAATGGCATAAAGGCTAAAAGAAGCGTGGGTTCAACCTTAAAGCCCTTTTTATTTGCGTTAAGCATAGATGAGGGCTTGATAGCTCCTCAGTCAATCTTGCTTGATGTGCCGACCTTTTTTTCAAATTTTAACCCCCAAAATGCAAATAAAAAATACTACGGACTTATCCCAGCTAAAGAAGCTTTGAGACGCTCTTTAAATGTGCCTTTTGTCTCACTTTTGCAAGCTTATGGTTATGAGAAGTTTTTTTTCAAAATCAAAGATTTTTTAGGCTTTGAAGATGAGGATTATAAAAAATACGGACTTTCTTTTATCTTAGGCACAAAAGAACTGAGCTTAGAAGAGCTTTCAAAGCTGTATTTAGCCCTTGCAAATTATGGAAAAATGAGTGAAATTTCTTATATAAGAGATGAAAATCTTACCGAGCAAAGACAAATTTTTAGCAAAGCTTCAGCCTTTTTAACGCTTCAAAGCCTAAAAGATCTTGCTCGTGTTGGACTTGAAAATTTTAATAAAAAAGAAAAGATTATTTCTTATAAAACAGGCACAAGTTATGGTAGAAAAGATGCTTGGGCTATGGGAGCAACGCCAAAATACACGCTTGGAGTTTGGGTGGGAAATTTCACAGGAGAAGCAAATGCAAATTTATATGGGGTGAGTATAGCTGGGGATTTGCTTTTTGAGCTTTTGGGGCTTTTAGAGGATACGGATTTGGAATTTGAAAAAAGTGAGGATTTGATCAAGATAAGGGTAGAAACAAAAACGCATTACCGCTATGATGAGGAGCTTGGTGGGGATTTTGCTGAAATTTTGTATCCAAAAGAAGCAAAGCCTTTGAGATTTTCTCCTTTTTTAAAAAAGGTTTTTATGTATGAAAATGAGGAGATTAACTCTTTGCACCCCCATTTTAAGGACGCTAAGCTAAATTTGAAGCTCGATTTGCCTTTAAATGCTTTAAATTTCTTGCAAGAGCAAAAAATAAATGTGAAAAATCAAAAAAATCTTCAAATTCTTTATCCAAGTTCTGGGCTAAATATCTTGCAAGCTAAGGATTTTGACTCTAAAAAGGGGCTTTTGATTAAAATTGCTAACTTAAAAAATGAAAAGGTTTTTTGGTATTTAAATCAAAGACTTATTTATGAGGGTAGCGAAAAAAGTCAAATTTTGGATTTAAATGCTGATGAATACGAACTTTATCTTATATCTGAAAGTGGGGAGTATGATTTTGTGAAATTTAGGATTGAAAAATAATTTATAAACCTTCTTTAATGAGCTTATATAAATGGTTGATTTCCTCATCATCAAAAATGCCAGAATTAAAACTCTCATAAAAATTTTCAAGTTTTTGTGTATCAACCTCTATACTCTTAAAAACGCAGTTTTCATGAGCTGGGAGAAAGGCTCGCACAAGATGAAGTGTTTGAGCTTGTATCTTTTCATCACAGGCAAAACAGATATGATCTTTATGCAAACGCCCCTCAAATTCTAAAATTCTTACATAAGCATCAAGAATGACGCGTTTTGGATTTTGTTTTTCAAAACGCTTCGCACATTCATCTAAAAGCTCGAAATAAAAACTATCAAGCGTTTCTACATCTTTAAGATGCTGATAGAAAAGCTTGATAAATTCTTGCCAAATGATCATTTTTTCGCGTTTTAGTATCCACGCAAAACCTAGGTGCAAAACATCTTTTAGGCGAGGTAAGAAAGAAATATTTTCTTCAAGTGCAAAATCAATCTTATATCCATTTAAAATACTAGAATGTCTTAAGCCATAAAAACGATATGTTTTTAATAAGGCATTTTTTTCTAGTACAAAAACGATCAAATCCTCATCTTTTACTTTTTGCGTATGTAAAATAAAGCCTTGCATTCAACCTCTTTAAGCTTTAAAGGAGTAATCATAGCAAATTCGCTTGAATGAAGTGAAAATTAAATTTAAGAAAATTTTTAAAAAATTTATAAATTTTTAGAATTTTTAAAATTTATATTTTTAAGTTCTTGTGCTACTTTTTTAATAACTTCCCAATTTTCTTTATAAACTTTAAGCTGGGAAAGTTTTATCTTTGTGCATTCTTTATCGTTAAATTTATCAGCAAAGCTCATAGGTATCAAATAACAAATCCCTACTTGTTTATCCACTGCCATATAAAGATCACAATCTTTTTTTGTGATCCTTTTTCCTTGATTTCTTTCATGCTTATGATATATTCCTTGACCGCCTCTATCTCTATCTTTAAAGCTAATAAGCTCGCCACTTGAAATGCCCTTAACTTGAATGCGTAAAAGAGTATTTTCAAAATCCACAATAGCATCATAACGACTACTTCTAACATCAACATTTGAGGCATTAAATCCTGCCAAAATAGCCCTAGCTATAAATAAAAACTGAGCACTATCTCCTGCATTAGCTGTCATTGTTCCTGAGTTTATATTATTTAAATTTCTAGAAAAACCATCTTTTGAAGCTATAAAAAGAGCTTTTTCAAGGATTTTGGCTAATTTGTTTTGGATAAATTTAAATTCTTTATCGTTTGTAAATTTAGTCTTTATGTGTTCTAAGGATAAGTTTTTAAGCTCTTTTAATAATTCTTCTTGAGAAAGTTTTAAAAAAATTTGAGTTTCTAAAAAAAGTTCTATATCATTTTTATATAAAATTTCATTGTTGGCAATTTCTATAATTTCTTTTTTTTGATAATTGCCCTCTTTAAATTTTTTCAAAATCCTATCTTTGAAATTTAAATCATCACATAAACTTACAAATCTTTGCTTTAAATATTCTTTAATCTCAGTAGAATTAAAAAGCTCATTTTTAAAATCATTAACCCTCTCGTTAATCTTTCTTATATTTTGCTTAACAAACTGCTCTATATTCATTTTTAAGCACCTTTTTAATTTCTTTTGCGATATTTTCAATTACTCCCACAGAAACACTATTTCCAATTTGTTTATACAAACTCGCATTTGAAAGCTCTTTTGGCAAAATAAAATTATCATCAAAGCCTTGAAATCTAGCACATTCTCTAGGAGTTAGTTTTCTTATGTCCAAACTATCAATAACTAAAGGCACATTATGACCTCCTGTTCCCATATTTGCGGTTAATGTTGGGCAAAGATTACTTTTATTTTCTCTTACATATTGTCTTCTCCACTGATAAAGAGTATTTTTATTATGCATTACCTTTTTAAGTTCATTATAATATTTTGTATCTTTATAATAAAATTCCTTTGAAGCTTTTTTATCTATTAAATCTTGCACTTTTTTACTCAGTTTTATTTTTTTTGGAAAAGTAAAATTATCAAATAAATCATAATCCAAAAAGCCAATAATATAAATTCTTTCTCTATTTTGTGGGATATTGCCATATTCGCAACTGTTTAAAACTTCGTATTTTAATTTATATCCTAAGCCTTCTAATTCTTGTTTTATAATAGCAAAGGTTTTATTTTTATCGTGTCTTAACAAATTTTTGACATTTTCTAAAAAAATAATTCGTGGTTTAAAATACCGCAAATATCTTAAAATTTCAAAAAAAATATTGCCCCTTTCATCTTTAAAGCCTCTTTGATATCCAGCTATACTAAAGGCTTGACAAGGAAAACCAGCACTTAGAATTTCAATATCTTCAAGGCTGTTTAAGTCTATTTTACTTATATCTTCGTTAATGATTTTGTGTTTGTGATTTGCTTTATATGTTATACAAGCCTTAGAATCAAGTTCTATACCCCAAGCTGTTTTAAAACCAGCCTTTTTAAAGCCAAGTTCTATCCCACCAATACCAGCAAATAAACTACCTAATTTCATAATCTAGCCTCCCAAGCACAAAATTATAATAAAACCCAACTTAAATTTAGTTTTTTATTGCGATTTTAAAAAAGACAAAAATATATTTTAAAGGAAAAATTTAAAAGCTCAGTAGGTTTTGTAGAAAAAATATTAACTATGAAAAAAGGGGCTAAGCCCCTAAATTTAGGCAGGATAAACAGAAACTTTTTTTCTGTCTTTGTCTTTTCTTTCGAATTTCACAAAGCCGTCGATTAAAGCAAAGATAGTGTGATCTTTACCTAAGCCGACATTGTTTCCAGCGTGAGTTGCTGTGCCTCTTTGGCGGATAATGATATTTCCAGCACGGACAAATTCGCCACCAAATTTTTTAACACCTAAACGACGACCGATAGAATCGCGGTTATTTTGAGTTGAGCCTTGACCTTTCTTGTGTGCCATTTCTTACTCCTTAAGCTTTGATATCTTTGACTTTAACGCGTGTGAATTGTCTTCTAAAGCCTCTTTTAAGCTTAGAATCTTTTCTGCGTCTTTTTTTATAAATCACGACTTTTCTGTCTTTGCCGTGATTAATCACTTCTAAAACTACCTTTGCACCTGCTACAAAAGGCGCACCTACCTTTAAGTCCTTATCGTTGATCGCAAGCACTTCGCTTACTTCAACGCTACTTTTAGCTTCAGCTTCAAAGTGATCTAGCTTTAGCTCATCGCCAACGCTCACTTTATACTGCTTTCCGCTATGTTTGATGATAGCATACATCGCTTTTTCCTTTAAATTTGGTAAGTCCCATAAAGCACCGCAAGCGGATTTAAAAGCTTTAATGGTTAAAAAGGCTTAATTATAGCAAAATAAATTGAATTTTTTATTAAAATCTTTTATGTACTTTAAGACTTTTAAAGCAAGGAAATAAAAATTGAACAAGCCTTATGAAAATTTGATTTTAAAGATAAATTTAGCGATTTTGTCGAATCCTGCTCTTAAATAAGGCTTATATATCACAAAGCCACCCATAAGCCCTAAAATACTACCCACGATCACATCTTCAAGCCTAGCTTTTACAAGTAAATTTGCATCATAGTTCATAAAATTTGTAGCCTCAGCCAAGTAGGTTACATAAGGAGTGATAAAGACCATGGCAAGGGCGTAGTTGCGAAATACAACATATTCAGTCATAAAAACTAAAAAAGCCATTAAAAGCACAAATTCCCAAGCTTCAAATTTAATCCCCAGCAAAAACCAAGCAAAAAAGCAACCCACAAGAGTTCCTACTATACGCTGGATTTGCTTGTTCCAGACTGAATTTAAGGTTATGCCTTGCATGATGACGGTGCAACTTACAGCAACCCAATAACTTCTTTCAAGGGCTAAGAATTGTCCTAAAAATAAAGCAAGTCCCACAAAAAAGCCCATAATAAAAGAATCCACAACAACAACTTCAAAACCCAAATGTCCCCTTTGAGGAACAGGCTTTGGAAGAGCATTTTTAAAAATATAAATTACGCTCAAAGAATACAAAAACGCCATTAAATTCGCAATCATTCCGCCTATACAAACAAGACCGACTAAAAATATAAAATCCTTAGTTTCAAAAGGAAAAAACGAGCCAAGTAAGGCTGCAAACACAAAGAAAAAATACCCAGGCGCTCCTAAGTCATAATACCTTACCAAGATACTACTACTCATTGCAACTATGCCTATAACAAAAGGTGCGCTTGGCGGAAAAATATGTGTTAAAAGACCAAGCAAAAAGGATAAAGAAATTCCAAAAGAACAGCACATCACAACAGCCATTTTGTGATAAATGGGCGTATTTGGCGTATATAAAAAAGCCATAACGCCTATCATGGCTATAAGTCCTAAATCAAGCCTTTGATAATACCCTCCAATACTTAGCACTAAAGCTACTCCTAAGGCTGCAAAAAAGGGAAGTTGCCATACTCTTTCGGTGGAATTTAAGGTAAGAATTTGTTTTAAACTCATTTTTTTCCTTTGAAATCAAGCAAGTTTTTGTGATAAATTTGAAAGTATAAATGAAGTTTAACTCAAATTTTCTAAAGCTTTGATAAAATTTTCATAAGAATTTACCCCTTTATCAAAATAAAGGCTTGGCTCGATGAGTTCTACTTCATTGATGATGAAATTTTCATTATCCTTGATGAAATCAACTCTTGCATAAAGAGTACTTTTTAAGCTTAAGGCTTTTATAGCTCCTAGGGCTTTTTGAATGAGTGCCTTACTTGGCGAAAAAGGCAGAATTTGCACGCCATAAGCTGAGTTTGCCCTGTATTCTTTATCCTTTAGCTCTCGTTTAATGGCGTGGCTGAATTGATTATTAAAAAAGATGAGGCAAAACTCACCCTCATAAACGCCTTCTAAAAACTCTTGCACTAAGCCTTGCTCTAATTTGCTTAAATCAAGTAAATCAGGGCTTTCAAACCTAAGCACTCCTCGTCCACTTTGCCCTATCAAAGGCTTGATGATGAGTTCTTTGAGCTTAAAATCTTTTTTAAATTTAAGAATTTGCTCCTGCCAAAGAGCTTTTTGTTCTTTTTTTAAAAAAAGACTTTTGGCTATGTCAAAGCCTTTTTCTTGCAGGTTTTGAAGGTAATTTTTTTGAGAGTTTGTTTTAATGAGATCATAAGCATTAAGCATTTTAGCCCCACTTTTTTCACACTCTTGCAAAAAGGCTAAAAATTCCTCATAAAAAAGGCTATAATCCCACACCGCTAAGGGCAGAATAAGGCAGTTTTTATCAAGATTTTTAAGCTCTTGCCAAACGCAAAATTTAGCCTCATAAAAAGCACCCAACCTTTCAAGTAAGCCTTGCAAGGCAGCATTTCCCAAAGGATAGTCCTTGCAAGTGAGTATGAAAAGCTTTTTATTTGACAATTTGCTTAGCATAATTTTCCAAACGCCCTTTGTTTTCAGACGCTCTTTTTTCAAGCTTTGGAACGGCTGCATTTACTTTGTCAAGATTTGTAGGCTTGCCAACTTGAATGATACCTATCATATTCATGATTTTATGAGGCGGACACTCATAAATATAAACGCCCTCAACATCAAATTTAGTCGTGAATTTTTCATCAAGTTTTCCCTCAAATTTAGAAGCTCCAGCAGGGATCACAACGCTTTTTGCCCAGTGTGTTTTGTGAGTTGGGATAAAAGTTACGCTATCGCCTGGCTCGATTTTTAAAAAGCCCGGTTCAAAAACCATAGTTCCCTCAGCATTTACATCAAGCATTTTCACTTCATAATCTTTAGCAAAAAGATTAACACAAAAAGCAGCACTCAAGGCTACAACACATAGAATTTTTTTCATTTTTTCTCCTTTGAGTTAATTTCTTAAAGCCTTTTTTGCCACGATGACGGGTTTTTCATCATCGTAGAAAATGAGGCTTTTTATTCTGTAAAGTTTTTCGATCAAATCCTTGCTTAAAGCATCTTTTGCCTTACCAAAAGCATGAATTTTAGCTCCTTCTAAAATAAGAAGTTCATCAGCAAATTGTGCTGCAAGGCTTAGATCGTGCAAGATGACTATGCTGATGAGTTTTTCTTTTTTGGTGTGTTCTTTGACGCATTCTAAAAGCACGCATTGATGGTGTAAATCAAGCGCACTTACAGGCTCATCAAGCAACAAAACCTTTGGAGTTTTAATAAGCACAGAAGCAAACATCACCATTTGTCTTTGCCCACCGCTTAGGCTCATCACATCTTGGTGTGCAAGGTGCAAGATACCTAAATTTTGCATAAGACTTAGGGCTTTTTGAATTTGCTCATCACTAATATACATACCCAAAGAATCCATAAGCCCCAGCAAAACAACTTCTAAAGCACTTAAACTCGCATCAACGCCGCTATCTTGAGGCATAAAACCAAAGTCTTTTTTCCAAAGATAGTGATTTTTAAGGCTTAATTCCATATCTTCAAAAGAAATCTTCCCTTTAAAATGCAAATCCCCAAAGATAGCAGAAAGCAAGGAGCTTTTGCCAGCACCATTTGGACCAAGCACGGCATAAATTTTACCCTCTTTAAATTCAGCATTTATCTCATCAGCCACACAAAGATTTCCTCTGTGAATGCTTAAATTTTGAAGCCTTAGCATACTTTTTTCCTTGATAAGATGATCCAAAAGAAAAAAGGCACGCCCACAAAAGAAGTTACAATACCAACAGGAAACAAAGCACCCGGTATTATCACCTTAGAAAGTACTGAGGCTACGGACAAAAACGCTGCCCCGCAAAACATAGCAGAGGGCAGGAAAAAGCGTTGATCCTCGCCAACAAGCATTCTAGCAATGTGTGGGGCAACAAGCCCTATGAAGCCTATAACGCCCACAAAAGAAATGGCTGTAGCTGTCATCACTGAAACGATGAGTAGGGTTTTAAAGCGGAGAAAATTTAAATTTACTCCCATACTTTTTGCTCTAGCCTCTCCTAATCTTAAAGCCGTAAGCTTCCAAGAATCCTTCAGCAAAAGGACAATGCAAAGTGAAGAAACGATAAAGATAAAAAGTAAATTTGTCCAATTTGCCTTTTGTAAAGAGCCAAAGAGCCAAAACAAAATGAGCTGTGAAATTTCAGGGCTTGAAAGAAACTGCACCAAAGAAAGCAAGCTTTGAAATAAAAATAAAAGTGCGATTCCTACCAAAACAAGCGTAGCCGAGCTAAAATGCCTAAGAGCTGCAAAGCCAAAAAGCACGCTAGCACTGAGCATAGTCATCACAAAAGCTCCCACAGGAACAGCATAAAGCAAAGGAATTCCAGCACTTCCAAAGGCTATAACCAAAGAAGCCCCAAAGCCAGCTGCTGCTGCAAGTCCTAAGGTGTAAGGACTTGCCATGGGGTTGTTAAGCAGGGTTTGAATTTCAGCCCCGCCAACTCCAAGCGTAGCACCCACAACAAGAGCCATTAAGGCTATTGGCAAACGCAAGTCCCAAACGATGACCTCTGTTGTAGCCTCAACGCCTATTTTTCCAAAGGGGATTAAAAGTGCGTCTAGGACTTCTCTTGGAGCTAGCATTGAAGGACCTGTGGCTATGTCAAAGATTAAAGAGATAAAGGCGACAACCAAAAAAGCTATGATGATTATAAAACGCCTAAATTCGCGCTTTCTGTGTGCTTTTAGGGCTTTATTAATTTCACTATTTTGATCTAAATTCATTGTCCACCTAATATATAAGTTCCCTCGGGCATTAAAGGCATAAATTGCTTATGAAAATCCTCATAAGTTTTTATTGGATCAAGCTCTTTGAAAAGCGAGGGATAGAGCATTTTTGCGATAAATTCAACAGAGGCAATATCACTCATTGTTGTTGAGGCTCTGTGATAAAGTGCGTAAAAGCGTTTATTTTTTACAGCGTCTAAATTCTCAAAACCTTTTCTTTTCTTAAAGCCCTCTAGTCTTTTTAAGGCTTCATTTTTTTCTATGCCAATACCCATGACCATAGCTTCAGCATTTTTCTTTAGCTCAGTTTCTCGTCCTGTTATGATGATAACTTCAGGATTTGAGGCAATGACTTGTTCTTTATTCATAACAGCCCATTTATCAACAAAAGGGGCTGCTATATTATCCCCTCCTGCAAGCAAAGCCAAGCTTCCCCACATATCCTTTCCAAAGGTAAAACTAAGTTCATTAGGTCCTTTATTGCCAAATTCGATATAAATTCGAGGCTTTTTAAGCTTGGCTTTGGCAATTTTTTCTTGCACAGCTTTTAATCTCGAGCTATAAAAAGCAATAATTTCTTCAGCTCTTTTTTCTTGATTAAGAAGTTTTCCTAAAATTTGTGTGCTTAGGGTATGTTGAGCGAGAGTTTCTTGATTATAAGAAATAACGACAACAGGAATATTTAGGTTTTGAAGTTTTTCAAGTTCAGTTTTTAAAATTTCATATTGCCAATCAGCCAAAATGACAAGATCAGGTTTTAAGGAGATAAGTTTTTCAAGAGAAAAATGACCAAATTGCGGATCGCCAACATCGCCAAGATCTTTTAAACGAGGAATAATTTTTGAATACCTTTCATAACTTGGTGGCATATAAACAGCCCATGCATCTTTTACGAAGCCAACAACATTATCAAAGGCTTTTGCTCCACCAACAGCTAGAAAATCAGTATAATAAAATCCTATAACTATGCGTTTTGCAGGTAAATTTATCTTAACTTCCCTATTTAAAAGATCTTTAATCACCACTTCCTTAGCTAAACTATAGTTTAAAAAAGTGGCAAAAACTGCCACTAAAAAGAATAAAATTTTAAAAATTTTTATCATTTATCAGCCTGGATAATAAAACTTCCTTGAGGAACGATAGGGAGGTATTTTTTATGAAAATCTATGTAAGTTTTCAAAGGATCTACATCTTTGAACAAATCAGGATACATAGCCTTAGCTAAAAACTGCACCATAGCCCCATCTGCTAAAGTCCTTGAAGCACCCATATAAATTCCATAAAGTCTGTTATTTTTTATCGCAGGAAGGGCGTTCCAAGCTGGGCGTTTTTTGTAAGCATTAAGCCTTTTTTTAGCCTCTTTTTCATCGATATTTATACCCATAACCATAGCTTCAGCATTTTTCTTTAGTTCAGTTTCGCGTCCTGCTATCATGATAACTTCAGGCTTTGAGACTATGACTTGCTCAGGATTGATAGGAGACCACTGGGCAACAAAAGGAGCTGCTATATTTTCCCCACCTGCTAAATCAATCAAACTTCCCCACATATCTTTACCATAGGTAATGCCTGCTTCTTTAGGACCCTTGTTGCCAAATTCGATATAAATTTTTGGTTTTGGTAATTTTGCCTTAGCGATTCTTTTGCTTACATCATCAGCAATGCCTTTATACCAGTTTGCAAGCTCTTTTGCTCTTGCTTTTTCACCGGTGATCTCGCCTAAAAGCTCGGTTGATTTAACATGCAAATCTACCTTTTCGCGGTTATAATCAAGCACGATGATAGGGATATTTGCCTCAATCACAGGCTCAAGATCAAACTCGAGTATTTGCCATTGCCAAGCTGCTAAAATAAGCAAATCAGGCTTCAAAGAAAGCACTTTTTCAACAGAAAAAGTTCCAACTTCTGCCTCGCCAAAGTCCTCAAGTTTAGTTAGTTTCGGCACAGCCTTGCTATAAACTTCCCAGCTAGTAGGAGTCCAATCAGTCCAAACAGCCTTTGAAAAACCCACTACATTATCCAAAGCCTTTACCCCACCAACAGCTAAAAAATCTGTGTAGTAAAAACCTAATGCAATGCGTTTTGCGGGTAAATTGACCTTAACTTCTCTACCCAAAACATCGGTTAAAGTTTTTTGGGCTGCAAAACTTTGAGTACCGATAAAAACGGCTAGACAAATAAATAAGAATTTGCAAATCCTCATCAAAATCTCCTTAAATTTTTTTTATTAAAAAGTGTAGCAGAAATTATACAAAAGTGGAACTTAATCAAAAATTAATGCTAATTATTATCATAATAATATAAATAATGATAAAAAATTATAAATATTTTTATTTCAAAGCAAATAAACACTAAATTTTAAATATTTTTTAGCAAAAATTCATTAAAATTAAACTTTTAAATTTTTATAAGGTTTTGGGCTTTGTATTATCTTTCTTATTTTAGTGATTATGCTTTTTTTACTTATATCAGTGTGCGTTCAGGTTTTGCGTTTTTTATCGCTCTTTGTCTTAGTCTTTTTTTAATGCCCAAATTCATCACTTGGGCTAAAGCAAAAAATGCCAATCAGCCCATATATGAGTTTGCTCCTAGCACGCATCAAAGCAAAGGCTCTACTCCGACAATGGGTGGCGTGGTCTTTGTTTTTTGTACCCTTACAGCAAGTCTTTTAAGTGTTAAATTTGACAATCTTTTTGTGATCTTAGCCTTATTTTGTTTAGTACTTTTTTGTGCGGTAGGTTTTATCGATGATTTGGGTAAGATCATCAAAAAGGACAATCACTCAGGGCTAAGTGCTCGTGCAAAAATGGTATTTTTGATCCTAGTAAGCCTTATTTGCTGTGTGCCTTTGTATTTAAGTGGGGTTTTAAGTTCAGAGCTTTTCGTACCTTTTTATAAACATCCTCTTTTTGATATGGGAATTTTTGCGATATTTTTTTGGGTGCTTGTTTTTATCGCCACTTCAAATGCTGTAAATTTAACCGACGGACTTGACGGACTTGCCACGGTGCCAAGCATTTTTTCGCTTGCTACTCTTGGGATTTTTCTTTATCTTAGTGGCAATATCAATTACAGCGAATACCTCTTTTTGCCAAAAATTCAAGGCTTAGGCGAGGTTGTCATCGTGTGCTGTGCTTTAGTTGGTGCTTTAATGGGCTTTTTGTGGTATAACTGCTATCCGGCACAAGTTTTTATGGGCGATAGTGGAAGCCTTGCTATAGGCGGATTTATCGCTTATCTTGGTATCATTTCAAAAAATGAAATTTTGCTTTTAATCATCGGTTTTGTTTTTGTGCTAGAAACGATATCTGTGATTTTACAAGTGGGAAGCTTTAAAATTTTTCATAAAAGAGTTTTTAAAATGGCGCCCATTCATCATCACTTTGAAAAAATAGGCTGGGTGGAAAATAAAATCATCGTTCGTTTTTGGATGATAGCACTTTTAGCAAATTTACTTGCTCTTGCGACGATAAAGCTAAGGTAAAACATGAGAAAATCACTTTTTGGATACGGAAAAACAACGCGTGCTATCGCTGAAAATTTGGGTGTTAAGCTTGGGGGATTTGATATTTTTGATGATCAATTTAAGCAAAAAAGTAAGGATAATTTTGGAAATTCCTTGCTTCCTATGAGTGAGTTTGATCCTTTAAAAAGTGAGCTTGAGATACCAAGCCCTGGTTTTCCTTGCGAGCATGAGCTTGTTAAAAAGGCTTTAAATTTACAAAGTGAGTATGATTTTTTTTATGACATTATGCCAAAGAGTATTTGGATCAGTGGGACAAATGGCAAAACCACGACTACACAAATGTGTCAGCATTTGCTAGCTGGTGTTGGTGCTGTTATGGGGGGAAATGTTGGCACTCCTCTTGCACAACTTGATCCTTATGCTAAAATTTGGATACTTGAAACCTCTTCTTTCACGCTTCATTATACCAAAACAGCAAAGCCTGAAATTTACGCACTTTTGCCTATAACGCCTGATCATCTTTCTTGGCATGGAAATTTTGAAAACTATGTTCAAGCCAAGCTTAGTGTGCTAGAAAGGCTTAATGAAACTGATGTGGCTATTTTGCCTGAAATTTATGCCAAAACGCCCACAAAAGCCTTTGTGATTTCTTACAAAGATGAGTTTGACTTAGCCCAAAAGCTTGGTATTGATATAAAGAAAATTTCTTTTAAAACGCCTTTTTTGCTTGACGGGGTCATGGCTTTGGGCGTGGAGAAAATTTTACTTGATCAAATCAGCTATGAAAAGTTAAATTCTTTTGTTATGGAAGCAAACAAGCTTGAGGAGTTTTTTGACTCTCAAAACAGACTTTGGGTCAATGACACTAAGGCTACAAACGAAAGTGCTGCTATGGCTGCTCTTTTACGTTATAAGGATAAAAAAATTCATCTTATTGTAGGCGGAGATGATAAAGGCGTGGATTTAAACGCTTTTTTTGAATTTATGAAAGATTTTGATATCTGTCTTTATGCTATCGGTTTGAGCAGTGCTAAAATGGTTGATTATGCTACAAATCATGGCTTAAAAGTGCTTGAATGCAAAGAGCTTAAAAAGGCGATTGAAGAAATTTCAAAAGTGCTTCAAAAAGGCGAGGTTGGGCTTTTAAGTCCAGCTTGTGCAAGCCTTGATCAGTTTAGCTCCTATGCTCAAAGAGGCGATGTTTTTAAGCAAAGCGTGAAAGAGCTTTAATTAGTTTTCAAGAGTGATTTCAAGACCTCTGCGTATATTATCAAGGCTAAAAGTATCGCCCACGATAATATAGCTTGTATTGCTTGGGATTTGACCTTTGAACTCCTGACTTACTTCAGTAAGAGAGATACTTTGAATAAGATTTAAATTCTTATCTAAAAACTGAATTTTTGCAAACCAAGAATCCCCAGCACTTGCTAAAATTTGAAGTTTTTTTGCATTTTTGGAAAGAAAGATATATTCTCTTAAGGGTCTTTCTAGTTTTTTGGCTTGATTAGGATTTATATCCGTATTTGGTTTTAACTTTGCACGGTCAAAATCAAGGGTGTATTCATAGGTGTAGGGATTGATTTTTTGGATATTTTGTATATAAACTGAATTTGATTTTAAGATATTATAAAAATTTGCTGGATCAAGTATATATCTTGACTCTATGCTGAGTTTATATACAAGCAAATCTCTATCAAAAGAAAGCTCATTTGGGATAAAATATACAAAGCCAGCTTGATTTAAACTTTCATTAATAATTTTTAAAAATAAAATGCCATTAGCTTTGCTTTTAAAGGTGAGTTCCAAATTTCTTGAACCGGGCATGTTGAGATTGATCAAAGAATTTGCTTTGAGTATCCGTGTGATTTCTGCAACATTGATATGCCCGTCTAATGTATATGATTTACTTTCAAATAAAAGTTTTAGCTGAGCTTCTTTGTTTGGGTCATTAACCATATTTCGAGCCAGCTCTAAAGAACTAATCGCTAGAGCATTGCTGATAAAAATGAGGCTAAGAAAGAGCGTTTTTACCATTCTTTACCTTTATTATATTTCATAAATTCGCCTAAACTAATAGCCTTAATTGTGCCATTTTCGATCAAAAAGCGTTTGGAATTTCCTGCTGGAAAAACCTGACTTTGTCCCTGTGGATCAAGAAGCGTGATTTCAGTAGCTCCGATTAAAAGAAGCTGATTTACGCTTAGATCAGCACTGAAATTATTTTCTGTAACCATAGCCCTTTTTTCGCCATTTTCAAGCTTAATAAAGCCCACCCAAACCTTACCATTTGTGCTAAAAATAACTTCTTGATTTGCATTTATACTAAGTTCATTATTTGTATTTTGGGGATTTTTCTCTTCACTTTCATTGTGCTGGGCAATTTGTTCTTGAAGGGTTTTTGTTTCTCCGGTTTGAGTGTTATTTTGTATAGAGACATCATCTGTGGCATTACTATCTTCTTCTTGAGGACTTGTTTGTGTGTTTTCTGTGCTTTTATTTTCTTCTTCATTCACAACAACAACGCTTTTGATATTATTTTGAGCTTCATCAATGATATCTACTACAGCTGAACTTGAGCTTTGCGTAGGATTTTTATCGATAAACATTTTAAGTAAATCATACTGATAGATAGCATATCCTAAGCCACCGATAATAGCAATGATAACAACAAACCAAATCCAAAGACTTGAAGATGTTTGTTGATAGGCATCAA
Organism: Campylobacter sp. MIT 99-7217; assembly: GCF_006864365.1. Lineage (NCBI taxonomy): Bacteria > Pseudomonadati > Campylobacterota > Epsilonproteobacteria > Campylobacterales > Campylobacteraceae > Campylobacter > Campylobacter sp. MIT 99-7217. The sequence continues at coordinate 46,556 of NZ_QHLJ01000007.1, read as the reverse complement.
TTTGCGTGGCTATGGTAATTTTTTTATCTTCTTTTTCACTTGTTTCTTCTGCTTCATCGCCATGCAAGAATGTTTCGTATTCTTCAAGAAATTTAGTAAAATCAATATCATACTCTCTTGTAAGAATTTTCAAAAATCCTTTTACATTAAAACGACTAAGTCTTTCAAAGTCTTTTTCTATAAGTGCATTTAAAAAATCAGTTTCAATCTGAGTTTTTGCACTCACTTCCTTTAAATTTAAATTTTTAAGTCTATCCATTGTTTATCCTATCACAAAGTATTGCAAATGCTGCACTAACATTTAAACTATCAAAATCATTTTTCATGTGAATACCTATACATTCATCACTTTTTTCAATGATCTTTTTGGGGATACCAAAGCCCTCACTGCCCATGATCAAAACCTTTTTATCTCTAGCTTTGATTAAGCGAACATCTTTGCCACCACCCAAGCTTGCGTAAAGAAAAAAATCAAGTTGCTTTAGTTCATTTAAAGCACTCAAGCCATCTTCAACCAAGCTTATCGGTATATCAAGTGCTGCACCACTACTTGCTTTTATGATAGCGTCCATTTTAAGACTCTTGCCAACGCAAATCAAGCCATCAACACCCAAAGCATAAGCAGTTCTTGCTATCGCACCGATATTTCCAACATCAGTGATCCCATATAGCATAACAAGAAATTTTTTCTTTTTTAAATCACTAAATTTACAAAACTCAAAGTCCTTGATATCCATCAAAAAGCCCTGATGATTGCCCCCTTTGGCTAAGGCTTGAGCAGCTTTAAAATCAAGTCTTTTGATCTTAAAGCCACTTTTTGCGATCTGCGAAAAACTTGCCTTATCACACTCTTTTGCCAAGTAAAGCTCATTGATCAAGTCTTTATGTTTTTGTAAAATATAAAAAAATACTTGCTTGCCATAAACAATCATCACAATAATACCTAATTTTCACTTAAAAGTAGTTTGCTATAAATTTCTTTTGCATTTTTTCCACTCATTTTTGAAAGCAATTTACTTTTTGTTTTTAAGGGCAGATCAAGTTCTAAAATATCTTGCTCGCATAAGGTATTTTGTTTAAAATTTGCATCTTCACGGGCTGATATAACAAGCACCCATTCTCCATTTAAATTGCTTTTTTCAAGTTCATTTGCAAGTTTTTTAGCTTTATTTTTAAATTTAGTCTCAAATTTTTTACTGATTTCTTTTATAGCAAAAATTTCCCTTTGAGCGTCTATTTTTGCTATATCTTGAACCAAGGATAAAACCCTACTTGGTGCTTCATAAACTATACTTGCAAAGGGGTAATTTAAAAGTTTTTCTATATCTTTTTGCCTTGAAGTTCCTTTATTGCTCAAAAATCCCAAAAATATAAACTCTTTTTCACAAAATCCGCTTGAGACTAAAGCAACTAAAGCAGCATTTGCTCCGGGCAAAACCTCAAAAGCAATGTTATTTTCAAGTGCAAATTTGATTAGAAAATTTCCCGGATCACTTATTGCTGGCATTCCTGCATCACTTACGCAAACAACTTCTTTTTGAAATAAATCCTCGCTGATTTGTTTTAAAAACTCTTCTTCATTATGAGAGTGCAAGGATAAAAAAAGCTGAGGTTTTATAGAGCAAGAATACTTTGAATTTAAAAGATTGATCAAGGACTTGCTCACTCTTGTATCTTCGCAGATCAAAACCTCACAAGCCTTTAAAATTTCTAAGCTTCGAAAAGAAATATCAAGTAAATTTCCTATGGGAGTAGGAACGAAATAAAGCATTGAATTATTGCATTGCGTATTTTTTCTTAAATTTCTCTACACGACCAGCTGTATCGACAATTTTTTCACTTCCTGTAAAAAAAGGGTGGCAATTAGAGCAAATATCGACCTTAAGTTCTGTTTTGTTGCTACGAGTAACAAAGGTATTACCGCAAGCACAACTTACTTTACAATCAACATATTCAGGGTGAATATCTTTTTTCATGGTTATTTCCTTTGGTTAAATTTATAGACATAAAGTTGAAAATTATACAAGAATTATTATAAATTTAAAATTAAACTTTATTGACTATAAATTTTTATATTTTCATAGAACATAAATTCCAAGGATAGGCTTTATTTTTACAAAATTATTACCCATTACTAAACTTTTTTCAAATACGAAAGTAAAGAGTTAGGATAAATTTTTAGACATAAAAAAAGCTCGGCGAACCGAGCTTAAAGCAATATTTTGAAAAGATTTACTTCCTATATCGCCTCTTTTTAAAAAAACTTTAGTCTTTAAATTTAAATTTTAAGTATAATGTTTGATTGCCTTTAAAACAAAGACAGCTAAATATTTTAGATAAAAATAGGCTTGGTAAATTTATATTCTAGTTTGATTAACTTAAAGATCAAGTTTAAGTTTCATATAAGATCTTAGTTTATCAAGGGCTTTATCTTTGTTAAGATCATTTTTGATGAATTTTTTATTGAAGGTTCTTTGGCGTTTAGCAAGTTGTGCGGTGTGTGTGTTGATAAGTGCTTCAAGCTCATCTTTTGAAATTTTTTGATCTAAAAAATCCTTGCATTCTTTAAGCCCTATGGAATTTAAGGGTTTTAAAGAGGGATCATATCTTGAAAAAAGAGTCCTTGCTTCTTCTATGAGTCCTTTTTTGAGCATATCTTGGGTGCGTTTTTGGATATTTTTTTTAAGTTCTTCTTTTTCCCATGTTAGATCAAAAATTTCAAGCTCTTTTATGAGAGGTGCTTTTGTAGTGTTTTTTAAAAACTTACTTGGAGCTTGCTTTGTTTGTATGTATATGCTGTGCCATTTTTGAAGTCTATAAGTGTCATTTTTGGCAATATTTGCATTTGCATCATAATTTTGCATGAGTTCATAAATAGCCTCATTACTCAAATCACTTTTCACAAAGGGTAAATCCTCGCTTAATCCACTAAGCAAAGCCTTAAGATAAAAACTTGTGCCTCCTGTGATGATGAGGGCTTTATCTTTTTTTTGTGCAAATTCTTTTGCCTTTTGATACTCCTTAAAAAACAAACCCACACTAAAATGCTCATCAATATCTAACAAATTTACGCCAAAAATGTCAAGTTCTTCTAAAATTTTACTATCCATTTTTGCCGAGGCTATGTTGATTTGTTTATAAACTAAAAGACTATCAAGACTGAGTATCACAGCTTCAAACTCATAGGCTAGGGCATTTGCTAAGGCAGTTTTTCCACTTGCCGTTGTGCCAATGATCGCAAATTCAAAAAACATTTTAAAAGCTTTCTTTAAAATTTAAATATTTTATTGTAAAATCATACACAAATTTTTTGAAAGCGAGTTTAATGAAAACAATCTATCTTAAATTTAAGATTTTGCTTGATTTGGTTGTATTTAAGCACTCTATTTTCGCTCTACCTTTTTTATTTATATCGCTTATGGTTGCTTCTAAGATGATTAACGATAGTGCTTGGTTTGGTTTTAAAGTGCTGATTTTGGGTATCATTTGTGCTGTAAGTGCAAGAAATTTTGCTATGGCGGTAAATCGTTTAATGGACGAAGATATCGATAAGGACAATCCTCGCTGTAAAAATCGTCCTAATATCAGCGGAGCGATAGATAGAAAGAGCATTTGGGTATTTATCATCATAAATGCTTGTATCTTTATAGCTTGCTCGTATTTTATCAATTCACTTGCTTTTATGCTATCCTTTCCTATACTTTTTATTTTAGCTCTTTATTCTGCTTTCAAACGCTTTTCTTCTTTAGCTCATCTTGTGCTTGGTTTTTGTTTGGGTTTAGCACCTATTGCTGCTAGTGTTATGGTGCTTGGGAAAATAGAAATTTACAGCGTTATTTTGTGTTTAGGGGTTACTTTTTGGGCTGGAGGCTTTGATTTGCTTTATAGCTTGCAAGATATTGACTATGACAAAGAAAAGGGCTTACACTCTATACCTGCTCAGTTTGGAGAAAAAGCTACTTTGATGATTTCAGCTTGTTGTCATATCTTGGCTGTGATTTTTTGGCTTTTATTTGTCTGGATAGCACCCTTGCATCTTATCTCTTTTTTAGGTGTTTTAGTTTGTGCTGTTATTTTGTTTTTTGAACACAAGATCGTGCATAAAAATTTCATTCATATTGATAGAGCATTTTTTACCTTAAATGGGTATTTGAGTATTATATTTTTTATTTTTGTATGGGTTGATTTGTTATGGCAATGAATTTTTTTAAAACAGCTTTAAGGATAGACTTTCAAGAAGCAAGCTTAGATGATGAGCAGTTTATGCAAGAGTATTTTAATCTTAACCTAAGCAAGATTAATGATAGGTGGAAAAAGCTAAGCTTTAAAACGGATTTTACAGAGGGCGAGAGGCTTTTATTTGAGCTGATTTTAAAACTAAGAGAAGATATAAAGGGCTTAGAACAGCGAATTCTTTCTGAAAATTCTTTACTTGAATTAGAGCAAAAAGCAAATTTATGTGGGGTAAATTTTGAAAATTTGCAACTTTTAGAAACATGTTTAAAACAAAATCAAATTTATTATGGCAGATTTGAACTAAATCGTAGTAAAATAGCATTATTTTTTGAAGCATTAGATGAAAAAACAGCAAAAATCATCAAAATAAAGAATGAAGATAAGCAAGAATACGACGCTTTTGTGGTGCAAATGCAAAGGGAGATGATCAAAACTTTAAAAGGAAATGACAATGAGTGAGGATTTGCTCTATCTTATCTTTATGATGATTTTAATGCTTGCCTTTATAGCTTATATGTTCATTAAGGACAAGGAAAACACAGCAAGAATAGTCAAGCTTGAAAGGGCTATTGAGGATATGAGTAAACAGTATCATTTTATGAGAAAGGAGTTTGAAGATATAAAAACAAATGAAAAAGTGGATATCGAAGAACTCAAAGATGAGGTTGCTGTGCTTCTTGATAGAGAAGTAAGTAACAAAATTTTACCTGTGCTTAAAAGCTTAAAAGGCTTTGAAAGTGTGATAGAGGATTTTCAAAATGAGCAAGCTCAAAGGATAGCAAATTTAGAGCAAAAGGCTCGTAGTATGAACAAAATCACGCCTGATTATAACAATGAAGAGCAAAAAATCGTTGATTTATTCCAACAGGGAAAAAGCATAGAGCAAATCGCTAAAGACTTGAGAATAGGCACAGGAAAAGTAGAATTTGCTCTTAAATTTAAAAAACTCATACAATAAGGCTTTATTATGTTAATTGATTCTTTTGATCGCCATATTAATTATCTTAGAATTTCTTTGACACAAACTTGCAATTTTCGTTGTTTGTATTGTATGCCAAAACTTCCTTTTGATGCAAAAGTTGAAGAAAAATTGCTTAGTTTTGAGGAGTTGTTTTTATTTGTTAAAGCTTGCATTGATGAGGGGATTAATAAGATAAGAATCACCGGTGGCGAGCCACTTTTAAGACAAGATCTTGAAGTTTTTATCAAGATGATTTATGATTATGCTCCACAAATTGATCTAGCAATCACTACAAATGCCTTTTTACTTGAAGAAAAAGCAAGCGTTCTTAAAGAAGCAGGACTTAAAAGAATGAATATCTCTCTTGATACCCTTGATCCTAAAAAGGCTAAAAAAATCGCTCAAAAAGATGTTTTAGAGCAGGTTTTAAGAGGTATTCAAAAAGCTAAAGAACTTGGTTTTTTCATCAAGCTTAATACAGTAGTATTAAAGGGCATTAATGATGATGAGCTTGTTTTGTTGCTTGATTATGCTAAAAATTTAGGAGTGCAAATTCGTTTTATAGAATTTATGGAAAATCACCATGCTTACGGGCAACTCAAAGGCTTAAATTCCACAGAAATTTTAACACTTTTAAAACAAGGCTATCCAACCATTTATGAAGATGAAAAGCCTATAAATTCGCCTGTGAGCTTATATCGCTTAGAAGATGGCTATAAATTTGGTATCATTGATCCGCATAGCGATAAATTTTGCAATAGCTGTAACCGCATTCGTCTTACTGCTGAGGGATTTTTAATCCCTTGTCTTTATTTTGATGAGGCTTTAAGCATTAAAAAAGCCTTAAAACAAAAGGACATTCCTGAGGCTGTAAAGATTTTAAAGCAAGTTGTTATAAACAAGCCTGAAAAAAATAAATGGAGCGTTGCTGATAATGAAACCTCTTCAAGAGCCTTTTATCAAACAGGAGGCTAAGGCTTTTTTATCTTGCTTGTATCTTTTTTAAGCTTAAATTTTGTAAAATGAAAGCTCTATCCTAATAAAAGCGATGTTGATGAAAAAAGCAGTGATTTTGATCTTATGTCTTGATTTGCTCGCACTTCTTTATGGAGTAAGCACCTTAAGTATTGGGGCAAATGAGGCAAAAATTTACTTTGAAGATAAAAGTTTGCTTTCTTTTATCGCTCATCTTGGCACAAAGTTATGGGGACAAAATGACTTTGGGCTTCGTTTTCCTTTTGTTTTGTTTCATTTTTTAAGTTGTATCTTGCTTTATATTTTAGCTTTAAAATACACCAAAACCCAAAAAGACGCTTTTTATTCACTTTTGCTTTTTATCTTACTGCCCGGAAGTGTTGCTAGTGCCTTACTTGTCAATGAAGCTTCTTATGTGATCTTTTCGAGTTTGCTTATCGTTTGTGCTTATGAGTATGATAAGAAAATACTTTTTTATCTACTTTTGTGCCTTTGTGTTTTTATCGACAAATCCTTTGTGATTTTATATCTTGCCTTTGTTTTTTTTGCGATTTACAAAAAAAATGGCTTACTCTTTGGTGTAAGTCTTGCCTTGTTTATCACAAGTTTGGGAATTTATGGTTTTAACACGAGCGGAAGACCAAGGGGGTATTTTTTAGATACCTTGGGAATTTTTATGGCATGTTTTTCCCCTCTTGTTTTTATCTATTTTTTTTATGTGATTTATAGACTTGCTTTTAGACCTAAAAAGCCTTTATTATGGTTTTTGATGAGTGTTTCTTTTATCTTTTGCTTACTTGTTTCTATAAGACAAAGGCTTTATTTGGAAGATTTTCTTCCTTTTTGTGTGATTTGCACCCCTTTGCTCGTAGCTTCTTTGATGAGTTCTTACCGTGTTCGTTTGCCAAAATTAAGGCTAAAATATAATATTTTTATCCAATGTGCTTTGATTTTTTTGGTTTTTTGTTATGCGGTGATTATCTTTAATCAAAGCTTGTATTATGTGATCAAAAAGCCACAAAAGCATTTTGCTTATAATTACCACGCTGCAAAAGATCTTGCCCTAGAGCTTAAAAAAAGAAATATTAAAGCCATTAAAACTGCTGATAAAACTCAAATCAGGCTTAAATTTTATGGTATTACAAGTAGTGATAGAGTTTTTTTACAAGAAAAACAAAGTCTTAAAGAGGCTGATTTTAAAATCAGTCTTGGTCAATTTGATAGATACTATAAAATCAAAAGGTATTAATGAGCAAGGCTTTTAGCTTGATCGAGCTTATTTTGGTGCTTGTGATTATAGGAATGCTCCTTTCTTTGATGAAATTTTATCCTAAAAATAGCGACTTAATACTTGGAGCAAAGCAAATCATCAATGACATAGCCTACACAAGAAGCCTTGCTCTCATGCAAGAAAGTTTTAGACAAGATATAGCAAAAGATGAGTGGTTTAAGTCAAGATGGCAGCTTTATTTTATCCGCTCTAAAAGTGCTACTGATAATAAGCAAACTTATACGATATTTCTTGATAAAAATGGCGATGGTAATGCAAATATAGGCAAAACTTTTATAAATTTAGATAGGGAAATAGCTGTTGATATACTTGGTGCAAACAAGCTTATGAACTCTGGACAAAGTGGGGTCATAAGTAAAGATGATGCAAAGGCAAGCAAGAGATTTAACATACAAGATCGCTTTGGTATAACAAAGGTTGAGTTTAAAGGCTCTTGTGCGGGTGCTACAAGGCTTGTTTTTGATGAGTTTGCAAGGCTTTATTCGCCTTTAACAAAGTCGCAAAGTCCTTATGAAAAAAGCTTAGCCAAGAAAAAAGAACCTTGTGTGATAAGGCTTAGCAATGCTAAAGAAGAAAAAATTTGTATCGTTGTCGATGCTTTAAGTGGTTTTGCTTATTTGCCTGATTTTATTTCTCAAAATGAACAAATGATCTCATTTACAAGATCGCAAAGGCTTTGCTCAAAGCTTTAAAAGATGATTTGGAACAAGTTTTGCTTTGCTCTTAAATAAAAGTTTTAAATGCCATATAAAAATTTTATATCTTAAACAAATTTAAACTAAAAAACTTTGGCATAAAATAATATTAAATTTATATTTTATTAATAATATTTGTAATAAAATTGAAAACTTAAATTTATGTATAAGGTAAAGGGTAAGAAAATGAAAAAAAATAAATCCTCTTTAGGGATATCAGCAAAATTATATCTTAGTTTTTCATTTATGTTTGCCATTATGATTTTTATCACTGTTTTTTCTTTAAAAGAAATGGGGGCACTAAATGAAAGCTTATCAACAGCAACTTATGTGAATGGATATATTTCAAGAAGGGCTATAAATTTTAGAGGCTCAGTTCATGATCGTTCTATTTTGATCAGGGACGCAATTTTGATCAAAGATCAAGTGGATTTTGAAGATACCTTAGCTCAAATCAAAAAGCTTGAAGAAGACTATGAGGTGGCAAGACAAAAATTTATTGATCTTTTCAAAAAAGGAAATTATGATCCTAAAGTTAAAGAAATGTATGATGATATAGAAAATACAAATAAACTGACCACGCAGACATACGAAGTAATCATTTCTTTTATCAAAGAAGGAAAGCTTGAAGAAGCAAGGGTGATGATCTTAGAAGATGCAAGAAAGCAGTTTATCACTTGGCTAGCACAAATTAATAAACTCATTGATTATGAGGAAAATATTAATGAAAATTTAACGCAAAGTTCTATAAGCAAGGCTAGCTCTTTTAGACAGATTATGTTTTCTATTATTATTGTTGCGTTTATTATTTCTGTTATTGTGGCGTATTTTGCTGTAACTTATATCAAAAAATCAGTGGGTGGAGAACCAGCAGATGTTAATCATATCATTACAGAAGTAGCTAACGGAAATTTAAGGGTTACGATTTCGACCAAACATAAAGAAAGTATCCTTTATGCTGTGAGTAAAATGCAAAATCAGCTAAAAAATATCGTTCAAAAAATCATCATTCTTTCTAATGAATTAAACAAAAAAGCTGATCTTATCATGGAAGTTTTTGAAAATACTGAAAAATCAAGTATCACACAAAGCCAAATTTCAAATGAATCTGTTCAAAATATCCAAAAACTTGCCGAAAAAACAAAAAATGTCTCTCAAAGTGCTGAAGAAACAGAACAAAACTCAAAAAATACAACACAAGTTTGTGAAGATAACCGTCAATCAGCTGAAGAAACAGCTTCTCAAATGGAAATTATTGCTGAAAATTCTTCAAGAGTATCAGAGCAAATTTCACTCCTAAGCGAACATGCAAACTCGATAGGATCAAGCACAGAGCTTATCAGTGAGATCACTGATCAAACCAATCTCTTAGCCTTAAATGCTGCCATTGAAGCTGCAAGGGCTGGAGAAGTTGGACGAGGCTTTGCTGTCGTGGCTGATGAAATTCGAAAACTTGCTGAAAAAACGGGTTCTGCTACAACACAAATTGCTATCATCAACAAAAAAATTCAAGAAGAAACCATAGCTACAGCAACAGCCATTAGCGAATCAATTCCTCTTATCAATCAAGGAAAAACCTTAAGTGAAAATATGAGAGATAGCATGGATCTTATCTATAAACAGGCTAATGACAGCTTGTTAAAAGCTCAAAGTGTGAATGATGAAGTAAGCCAACAAGTAGATTTGATGGAAGAAATCCAAGGACAAATTGATTCTTTTGCTAAAATTTCTCTTCAAACAAAAGATACGATTGTTAGTAATAAAAAGGCTATGAAAGAACTCAAGTCAATTTCTGATAACTTGCAAGAAGAAGTAAAAATCTTTAGATTATAAACTTTCTATCATATACATATAAGAAGGAATTTCAACCTTGATGAAAGGTTGCAATTCCGCACTTTTATACATATCTTTGTCTATAATGTTTATGATTTTGCCAACAGGAATGCCAGCAAAAAATATCTCATCAAGCCCACTTGTAAGAACCTCATCGCCAATATGAAGCTCGTCCCATTTAGGAATAAAATTTACAAAAACCTTACCATCTTGACCCTGTAAGATACCGGGTACTTTATTTTTACCGATAGAAACGGAAAATACACACTGCTCATCGCCTTGCAAAAGTGCCATAGGTCTTTTATCTTTAAGCACAGCAACGCCAGCTGCATAGCCTTGATAAATAAGCCCTCTGCTTTTGCTTAAATTAAAGCTATTTGAATGAAGCCAAAGCCTATGATAATCGCCAACTTGGACATAAGAAATAGCCCTTACTAAAGAAACTTTAGGAAAATATTGGGTTGAGTTTTTATCTTCTAAAAGCAAATTAAGCTGATTGGCAAAGGTTGAAAGTAAGATACTTGATTCTTCTAAATTTTTATTTTGAGCCTTAAGTATACGAATTTGTTCTGCTTGATTAAAATGCTCATTAATTTTGCTTTTAAGATAATCAGTAAAGCCATAAAAGGTATTTATCGCTGTATCATTGACATTTAAAGCATTGCTCTTAATACTTCCGCCATAATAAAAAGAAATAAATACCAAAAACGCAAGTATTAAGATATTGCGGATTTTATTCTTCATTCGTTAGCTGTTTAAGTAGAGAAATTTCTTCAAGTATCTTTCCTGTGCCTCTAGCTACTGCTAAAAGAGGTTCATCTGCTACATATACAGGAAGTTTCACTGTTTCTGAAAGATATTTATCAAGTCCACGAATCAACGCTCCGCCACCTGTTAAAACCACTCCATTTTCAACAACATCACTCGCCAAATCAGGCGGCATCATCTCAAGAACCATTTTCAAAGCATCTGAAATTTCTTTCAAATATTCTCTCATCGCTTCTCTGGCATCCTCACTTGTCAGTTCGATACGGCTTAAAAGCCCAGTTACTTGATCGCGTCCTTTTACAACCATAGAAAGCTCTTTTGCAAGAGGATAGGCTGAACCTATGGAAATTTTAACCTCTTCGCCTGTTCTTTCGCCTATAACAAGATTGTATTTTTCTTTGACATAGTTTACTATGCTCATATCAAGCTTATCGCCAGCTGTTCGTATGGATTTTGAAATAACTAAGCCACCAAGTGAGGTAACGCCTATTTCTGTCGTTCCTCCACCTATATCTACGACTAAATTTCCCTTAGGTTCTTGTATAGGCAAATTTGCTCCAATAGCAGCTGCCATAGGCTCTTCTATCAAGAAAACCTCTCTAGCTCCAGCACTTAAAGCACTTTCTCTAACAGCCTTTCTTTCCACCTGAGTAAGCCCATAAGGTACTGAGATAATGATCCTTGGACGGATTAAGAATTTTCTTCTATGCGTTTTTTCTATGAAATACCTAATCATCTTTTCAGTCATATCAAAATCAGCAATAACGCCATCTTTCATAGGACGGATCGCCTCTATATTTGCCGGAGTTTTTCCCACCATGTCTTTAGCTTCTTGACCTACGGCTAAAATTTTAGCTCTACTTCCATATCTTTCACGCTCCACAGCTACAACTGAAGGCTCATTGATCACTATACCCTTATCTCTTATCAAAACTAAGGTATTTGCTGTACCTAAGTCTATACCCATATCACTTGAAAACATTCCTATACATTTATCTAAAAACATCTTTTCACCCTTTTTGCTTTGTTTTTATAAAAAGTGGCTTTGCACCCTCTTCTATGACTTCTTTTGTTATGATTATATCATAATTTTCATACTCTGGAAGCTCAAACATCAAATCAATCATCACCTCTTCGATGATACTCCTAAGTCCTCTAGCACCGGTTTTTCTTTTCAAAGCTAGTGCAGCGATAGCCTTTAAAGCCTCATCTTCAAATTTTAAACCGACATTATCAATAGCAAAAAGCTTTTGATACTGCTTAATGATGGCATTTTTAGGTTCTGTTAAGATCCTAACCATATCAGCTTCATCAAGTTCATTTAAAGAAGCAATCACATGAAGCCTACCGATAAGCTCAGGGATCAAACCAAAATGTACCAAATCATCAGGTTCGATTTTTTCCATGATATGAGCCTTGTCTTGGCTTGTTTCTTCAAAAAAGCCTACAACTCTATCGCCCATCTTGCGCTTTACAATCTCTTCAAGTCCGTCAAATGCACCACCACAAACAAAAAGAATGCTTGAAGTATCCATTTGGATAAAGTCTTGATTTGGGTGTTTTCTACCTCCCTTTGGTGGGATATTGACCACACTTCCTTCTATGATCTTTAGCAAAGCTTGCTGCACACCCTCTCCACTCACATCACGCGTGATAGAACGATTTTCGCTCATTCTTGCGATCTTATCGATCTCATCGATAAAAACTATACCTGTTTGAGCCTTTTTCACATCACCATTAGCAGCTTGTAAAAGTCTTGTGAGTATGTTTTCAACATCTTCTCCAACATAGCCAGCCTCCGTTAAAGAAGTCGCATCGCAAATGGCAATAGGCACATCTAAAAAACGAGCCAAAGTTTGAGCAAGTAAGGTTTTTCCACTTCCTGTAGGTCCAACAAGCAAGATATTTGATTTGAAAAGCTCGGTATCATCATCTTTTAAATTTGACTTGAAAAGCCTTTTGTAGTGATTATATACACCTACACTAAAGATTTTTTTTGCTCTTTCCTGACCGATAACATATTTATCAAGCTGAGCCTTAAGCTCCTTTGGTGTGATATGAGAAAAATCTGTATTTTCATACTCTGTGGGTATTTTTGTATTTTCTTCTCCAAAAACGATACCATACGCTGCTTTGATACAATTTTCGCAAATATAAGAGCTATGACTTTGATCAGGCATCATCATTATGCCCTGACTTTCATCTTCTCCACAAAAAAGACATTTCTTAGGCATGTTTTTTTCCTTTATACACAGGAATTCCTCTTTTTGTTTCTAAAATAAAAGAACACATCTTGCGGACATTCTCACTTTGCACGCTTTGAAGCAAATCTTGTGCATTTTGTTTTAAATCAGAACTTTTGAATAAAAATTTATAAGCCTTATTGATCCTTTCGACCTCATCTTTATCAAAGCGTCTTCTAATGCCCACTAAATTTAAGCTTCGAATGCTTGCTCTATTGCCCTCAGCCAAGCAAAAAGGCACGATATCTTGAGAAAGTGCCGAAGCTCCTGCTATCATAGCCCCTTCTCCTACTTTAACGAATTGATGAATAGGAGTAAGCCCTCCAACAACAACAAAATCATCAAGTTCAACATGTCCAGCTAAGGTCGCATTATTTGCTAAAATGATATTTTTGCCAAGCTTACAATCATGTGCAATATGACAATACGCCATGATAAAGGCATTATCCCCTATCCTTGTAAAGCCATCGCCCTTAGCTGTGCCTGAATTGATTGTAGCAAATTCTCTAATCACAGCATTTTGCCCTATAATCACACCTGTTTCTTGCTCATCTTCATAAGAGATATCTTGAGGAATATCCCCTACAATAGCGTAAGAAAAAACCTTACTTCCGCTTCCTATGCTTGTATTTGCAAGAATTCTAGCACCTTGCTTGATCGTGCAATTATCGCCAATTTTTGCATTTTTGCTGATATAAGCATAAGCTTCAACTACGCAGTTTTCGCCTAAAACAGCTCCATCTTCTATAACTGCACTTGAATGAACTTTTTTCATGCCTCATTTATCCATTATCATAGCTTTAAGTTCAGCCTCAGCAACTAAATTTTCATTCACATAAGCTTTTCCTTGAAAAACCCATAAATTTCCGCGATTTTTAACCACAAACATTTCATAATCAAGTCTATCGCCCGGACGCACAGGATTTCTAAATTTAGCCCCATCAATACCGGTAAAATACACAACCTTACTCTTAGGATCAATCTTTTCTTCCATACTCTCAAAAGCAAAAACCCCACCTGTTTGAGCCATACCCTCTAAAATCAAAACACCCGGATAAATAGGGTGTGCTGGGAAATGCCCTAAAAAAACATGATCACTTATGCTGATATTTTTATAACCTTTGATATATTCGCCTTTTTTAAGCTCCGTGATCTTATCCACAAGTAAAAAGGGGTATCTATGGGGTAAAATTTCTTGAATTTGCATTATGTCCATCATTTTTACTCAACCTTCAAATAAAAAAGCTAATTTTACTAAAAAAATATTAAAAAAAGGATAAAGAAAAGTAGTTTTTTAAGTTTTTTTAAATTTATTTTTACAAAATTTTAAAAAACTTAAATATAATTTCAAAAATAAAAATGAGGTTTTCTTTGCAAATTGTAGAATATTTTTTAAGCATTCAAGGAGAGGGAGCTTTTGCTGGGCGTTTGGCTATATTTGTAAGATTTGCTGGTTGCAATTTTAATTGCTTAGGTTTTCAGGTTAGAAAATTTAAAAATGGCAAAACCTTAGTGGGCTGTGATACCATAAGAGCTGTTTTTACAAAGGAATTTGAAGATGAATACTTCAATTTAAGCAAAGATGAGCTTTTGCAAAAAATTTTAGAACTCAAAAAAGATACCAAGCCTATCATCGTAATCACTGGTGGAGAGCCTTTGATACATCATAAAAATAGCGAATTTATAGGCTTTATAAAAGCCTTGCTTGAAAGAAATTTAGAGGTACATTTTGAAACAAATGCAAGCATTTTTATCGATTTTGAAAAATATCCTTTTTATAAAAAATGTGTTTTTGCTATGGGTGTAAAGCTTCAAAATAGCGGTTTAGACGAAAGTGTAAGGCTAAATTTTAAGGCGATAAAAGCAATTATCGAAAACGCAAAACAAAGTTTTTTTAAATTTGTTTTAAGTAAGGAACAGATTGAAAATAACCAAGCCCAAGCTGAAATTTCACATATCTTAAATCACGCACAAACGCAGGTTTTTTGTATGCCTTTGGGGGCAAATCAAAAAGAAATTGAGGAAAATGCCTTAGCACTTGTTCAATTTTGCATAAAAATGGGTTATAATTACTCAGATAGAATTCATATTAGAATTTGGGGAGATAAAGAAGGCGTATGATCATACGAAAACTTTTTGAATTTGAAAATGCTCATATTGTAAGAAATTGCTCTTCAAAGCGTTGTAAGACAAGTATCCATGGGCATTCTTATAAGATAGAAATTTTCCTTGAAAGCTCAATGCTTGATCATGCGGGCATGGTGTATGATTTTGGACTTTTAAAGCAAGAAGTAAGGCAAATAATAGATAGTTTTGATCATGCTATAACGCTTTTTAAAGATGATGATAAGCAGTATTTAGAGGATATGAAAAAACACTCCAAACGCTTTGTTATCTTACCGGTCAATGCAAGTGCTGAGAATTTTTGCCGTGTATTTTTTGTGCTTATAGATACGCTTTTAAAACAAACAAAAATGCAAAATGGCGAACAAGGCGTAAAACTTCAAAGTATCATTGTTCATGAAACAAGAACAAGCTATGCACAAGGTTTTAGAGAGGATGCTTATAATAAAAATTTAACTCAAATCAATCTTGAAGAAATAGAATTTTCTCCTGAGATCAAAGCTGATTGGACGGACAGAGATTTTTTTGAAAAATTAAAAAATGGTTCTACATTTATCAATAAAAAGGAAATATAATGACAAAAAAAATATTTTTTTTATGCCTAGCTTTTTTTTTCATTTCTTGCTCTCAAGATGAAAATAAGCAAAAAATTGATCTTAATACCAGCGAAGAAATAACACAAATCGAGCAAAATGATGAAACAACAGAGCTTAGCGATACTAATGTTCCTATACCTGTGCAAGAAGATAAAGATCCTTTGCCCATAGAAAAGGAGATCAAAAATGATCGATCAAGCTCTTATCAGCAAACAAGTGATGATATAGCAAAGCTTTATGCCAAAGAATGTGCTTTTTGTCATGGTAAAAATGGAGAAAAAAAGGCACTTGGTGCAAGTTTGATCATCAAGGATATGAGCAAAGAAGAATTTGCTAATACCCTTAAGGGTTATCAAGCAGGCACTTATGGAAAAAAACTTGCCAAACAAATGAAACCTTATGCTGATATGCTTAATGCTCAGCAAATTTCTCAGCTTGCCACACTTATCGCAAAGGCTGATTGATGGAAATTTTTAATGGGGTTTTAGCCCTACACATTTATAGTCTGTATGCGAGTGGATTTTTAATGTTTTTTTATCTAACCCTAACGCAGGGAAGCTTTACGAGCGAATTTAACTTTATAAGACGCATTCGTTTGTTTTTACCCGTGTATTATATCTTTTTAGCTATAGTTTTTTTTACAGGCTTATTACTTTTAGCTCTAAAAGGCTTTGTTTTAAACACCTATATCATGCTCATGATCGCTACTTGGCTTATTATCTTTTTTCTTGCTATTTTTCAATTTATCCTTTTTAAAAGAGCAAGAAGAAGTAGAAGATATAATATTTTTAGAGGTATGAGCTTTTTTATCCTTTTGTTTGATATTTTTTTGCTTTTTGCACCTTATGTTTTTAAAGACTATTTTTAATGCAATTTTTATATCACCCAAGTGCCAAAGATGAATATCTTAGCTTGAAAAATGAGGATTTTTTACACCTAAAAGTTCGAAGAATCAAAGCCTTTGATAAGCTCATCTTAAGAAATTTAAAAGATGATTTTGCCTATCTTTACGAGCTTGTTGAACTTCAAAAAAACTCTTGCAAACTTAAACTGATCTCATATGAAAAAAGCCCTTCAAATAACACAAAAGGAGTTCTTGCTCTAGGTGTTATAGACACAAAAAATTTAGAAAAAATTCTACCCTTTTTAAATGAACTTGGTCTTGATAAGCTTGTTTTAATCTATACTCAATTTTCTCAAAAAAATTTCAAAATCGACCTAGAAAGAATCAATCGAATTTTGATCAATTCTTGCGAGCAATGCGGTCGCACCTCCTTAATGAAAATTGAAATTTTTGACAATGTTAAAGATTTTCTGCACGCTTTTAAACATGTGGTTTTGATTGATTTTAAGGGAAAAGAATTTGATGAAAGTGCTTTAAAAGATGAAAAAAATATCTTTTTTATAGGTCCTGAGGGTGGTTTTAGCGAAGAAGAAAGGAAAATGTTTGATGAAAAGATGAAGCTTGAATGTGCTTTTATACTCAAAAGCCAAACCGCCATACTTGCTTTAGCGACTAAAATTTTACTCTAAAATACAAAAATTTGCTCAGCTTTTTAAAATTTCAAATTTAACTTGTGTTTATTAAAGATTAAATTTTTGATAAGAAAGTATTATATTTTCTTATAAAAATATAATAAATATTATCATATATAAATCAAATTTAAACAAGGTAAATAAAAATATAAAATCATAAAATATTAATTAAACATAGTAAATATAGGGATTAAATTTGATCAAATATCTTTATATTAAGATAAAATTTATTTATTTTTATTTATACTTATTTTTGATAATTATTATACTAAAAAAGGAGATATGTATGGATAAAAAACTTAGTCGCAGATCTTTTTTTAAAGCTTCTACCTTATTTACCTTAGCAAGTGCCTGTGTGCCAAGTCTTGCTTTTGCTCAAGAGCATAGCGATCATATGGGCGTTTCAACCAATGCTTCAAGGGCAAGGATCTTTTTTAACAACCAAGATCAATTCAATATCATTGCCGAAGCATGCGAGAGAATTTATCCAAAAGATGAGTTAGGAGCTGGTGCAAAAGAACTTGGCGTGGCATTTTTTATCGATAATGAGCTTGCGGGGAACTATGGTAGCGGGGCGAAGGATTATAGAATGCCACCTTTCATTCAAGGGGCGAAAAATCAGGGCTATCAATATCCTATAACGCGTGCAGAGCTTTTTAAGCTTGGGGTTAATGCCCTAAACGAAGAGGCAAAAATGCGTTATAAAAAGGGCTTTTTAGAAATAAGCGATACACAAAAAGATGAGGTTTTAAAGGCTTTTGAGGCAGATAGGACTAAATTTAGCTTTGGAGGCATGGTTAAGGCAAGTGATTTCTTTGCTGAGCTTAGAAGTATGACTTTAGCTGGCGTTTATGCTGATCCTATTTATGGAGGTAATGCCAACATGCAAGCATGGAAGATGAAGAAATTTCCGGGCGCTCAAATGAGCTATACAGCACAGGTTTTAAATGAGGATAAATTTGAAATCATCGATCCTGTGTCCTTATCTGATATGTCGCATTAAGGAGCTAAAATGGCAAAGACATTAAAAAAAGCCGATGTTGTTGTGGTCGGTCTTGGTTGGGCTTCTTCTATTGTTGCAAATGAGTGTGCTAAGGCTGGCTTAAAAGTAGTAGCACTTGAAAGGGGTGCTAACCAAGATACGAGCGATTTTTTGGGCGCTCACGATGAGTATAAATATGTGAATAATTTTGCTTTAAAGCAGGATTTAAGCAAGGAAAGTGTTACTTTTAGAAACGAAAGCAAGCAAATGGCACTTCCTATGAGAAAGAATTACTCTTTTGATGTGGGTAATAATGTAGGCGGTGCTGGCGTGCATTGGAATGGTATGAGTTATCGTTTTTTGCCTTATGATTTTGAGCTTAAGTCTATGACCGAGCAAAGGTATGGCAAAAACAAGATTTCTAAGGATTATAGCATTCAAGATTGGGGTCTTAGCTATGATGAAATGGAAAAATACTACGATAAAGCCGAAAAAATGATGGGAATTTCAGGCGAGGATAAAAGCCCATTTTCAGGTAAAAGAAAAAATCCTTTCCCAAATCCGCCACTTGAAAAAACCACCATGCTTCATAAATTTGAAAAAGCAGCTAAGAAGCTAGGGTATAATCCCTGTATGGTCCCAGCAGCAAACTGCTCTCAGCCTTATGAAAACAGCGATAAGCAGTCTTTGGGTGCTTGTCAGTATTGTGCTTTTTGTGAGCATTTTGGTTGTGAATATGCAGCTAAGGCTTCTCCTTTGATTACGACTATACCAAGTGCTTTGGCAACAAAGAATTTAAGCATTATCACGCATGCAAATGTGATAGAAATTTTGCATAAAAATGGTCGCGCAAGTGGGGTTAAATTCATCAACACCCTTACTTTAGAAGAGTTTATCCAGCCTGCTGAGGTAATTATGCTTGGCTCTTATGTGTTTAATAATGCTAGGTTATTAATGCATTCAAAAATTGGCGAAATTTATGATGAAAAGAGCCTTAAAGGAACTTTGGGTAAAAATTATAGTTTTCAAATCACTCCTAGCGTCAATGGCTTTTTTGACGAGCCTTTTAATGTGTATTTAGGGGCTGGAGCGCTTTGTAACTGGATAGATGATTTTAATGGAGATAATTTTGATCATTCTAAGCTTGATTTTATCCATGGAGCTAGCTTTAGAATTTCACAAAACGGAGCGCGTCCCATCGCTTCAAATCCTATCGAACCCGGAACTCCTACTTGGGGAGCAGCTTTTAAAAAGGCTTCGGTGCGTAATTACACGAGATTTACCTACATAGGCGCGCAAGGAGCTAGTTTGCCTCATAATAGCAATTATCTTTCACTTGATCCAACTTACAAAGACGCTTATGGTTTGCCTTTGATACGCATCACTTATGATTACACCAAGCAAGATAGAAAGCTTTATGATTTTATGCTTCCAAAACTTGCAGGGATCATGAAAGAAATGGGCGCACGCAAATTTTACACTTCGCCAAAGCTTACAAATTATGGTTTAGTCTCTAATGGCTGGTATGGCTCTACACACATTGCAGGCGGGACTATAATGGGTGCGAAAAAAGAAGAAAGCGTGGTAAATACTTATTTACAGCACTGGGATATGCCAAATTTATTTGTTGTAGGAGCGAGCAACTTCCCGCACAATCCGGGCTATAACCCAACCCTAACCATAAACGCCCTAGCTTACAGAGCCAGCGAGGGCATAATCAAATTTTTTAAAGAAAAACGCTTGCTTGCTTAGATAAAGAGGCTTCGTGCCTCTTAAATTTCTTTTTGTAGCCAAAGTGAAGCAGTTTTTTCTAAAGCTTTGATATCACTTGAAGCATAAAATCTAAGCTTGCTTTCATCTTTAAGGCTTTGAAGTTTAAATTTTTGTCTTAATTGATCAACGATAGCATCGCCTGAGTGAATAAGCTTTGTATTTGTTCCAAAATATGTTTGCAAAGACTTTGCAAGCAGTGGAAAATGCGTGCAACCCATGATCAAGGCATGAGGGCTTGTTTGGATACTTGAAAAATAATACTTCAAGGCACTTTGTAAAAATTCCCCCTCAAAAATGCCCTCCTCAACCATAGGGACAAACATACCTGTGCTAAGGGCTTTGACATTAAAAAATCCCGCTTTTTCTAAGCCTTTTTGATATTCGCAAGAATTTATAGTTGCCTTTGTGGCGATGACTAAAATATCACTATTTTTATCTTTGATATGAGTTTTAACAGCTTCAACTCCAGCATCAATAACGCCTAGTATAGGGAAATTTGCATTTGCTCTTAAAATATCAAGTGCATAAGCGCTTACGGTGTTGCAAGCAATGATAAGCATGTCTATATTAAATTTTTTAAAAAAGTCTAGGGCTTCAAGTGAAAAAGTGATGATAGTATCTTTATCCTTAACCCCATAAGGAACGCGTGCGGTATCGCCATAATAAATAATTTCTTTAAAAAAATGTGCCTCAAGTAAGGGTTTTAAAACGCTTAATCCCCCAACTCCGCTATCAAAAACGCCAACTTTCATATTTACCTTTAGTTATTTGATATAGCGTCTAGCACCCAGATATTTTGGTTTCCAATAAGAATTATTCAAAGAAGCTTCTCTTACTCCACCTTTTGGAGAAAGATGAATAAATTTATCTGCTTTGGTGTAAATGCCTACATGAAGACCATTAGGACCACGCCCTGTTTTAAAGAAAACTAGATCTCCACTTCTTAAATTTTTCTTTGAAACCTTAATACCACTTTGCATTTGCATTTTGGTTGTGCGGGGAATTTTTGTATTAAAATTTTTTAAAGCACTTTGCGTAAAGCCAGAACAATCAGCCCCCTTAGTTCTACTTGTTCCACCTAAGACATAAGGAGTTCTTTGCCATTGTTTTTGAATTTGAGCAAGTTGAGAAGAAGAAACATTTGTCTTAGGATATGAAATTTTATGTGTTTTGGTGCTACAAGCATTAAAAATGAATAATACTATAAGCAAAGAAAAAATTTTTAAATATTTCATTATTTACTCGCAAAAAATTTAAGATAAATAAAGCCAAAGATACCAGAGCAAAAAGAAGCCATTAAGATAGCAAAATTATCAGCATAATGAAAAATATCACTCACCTCATAAGCAAGTCCATCGATAAACAAAGACATCGTAAAACCAATGCCCGTAAGTATACAAACCCCATAAAGTTGCTTGAAATTTGCACCCTCTGGAAGCTTTGCGAGCTTTAACTTGATACTGATATAAGAAAAGATAAATACACCCACTTGTTTACCCACAAAAAGTCCTAAGAAAATCCCTAAGCTCACACCTGAAAAAATAGAACTCATATCAATCTTTGAGAGATTTACTCCAGCATTTGCAAAGGCAAATAAAGGCAGGATAATAAAATACAGAGAAAATTTCAAATTTTCATTGATATGCTCTAAGAAAGGTTCGCCTTTTTTTGTATATAGTGGGATAAAAAGAGCCGTGATGATGCCTGCTAGGGTTGCATGCACACCGCTTTTAAGAACACTTAGCCAAAGGACTAGGGAACAAATGAAATATAAGGATTTTCTTGTAATATTGAGCCAATTTAATACGAATAAACTAGCTATACACAGGCTTGCAACAACGAGAGCAAGAGCTGAAAGCTCGCTTGTGTAAAAAATAGCGATGATTAGGATCGCTCCTACATCATCAAAAATTGCCAAAGAGAGCAAGAAAATCTTTAAAGAACTAGGTAAGCTTTTTCCAACCATGATCAAAATCGCTAAAGCAAATGCAGTGTCTGTTGCTGTTGGTATCGCCCAGCCCTTAAGTGTATAAGCATTTTCAAAATTAATCAAAGCAAAAATCAAAGCAGGCACGATTATGCCACCAAGTGCGGCGGATAAAGGCAAAACTATACTTTTTGGATTTTTCTTAAATTCACCTTCTGCAAATTCTTGTTTGAGTTCAAGACCTATTGCAAAGAAAAAAATGGCGATCAAACCATCATTGATCCAAAGCAAAAAAGGCTTGAAAAGTTCAAATTCTCCAACCTTAAAACCCACACTAAGATCTATAAAATTCCTATAGTACTCGCTATATGAGGTATTTTCTATCCATAAGGCACAAAAGGTTGCGATGATGAGTAAGACGCCACCAAAGGCTTCGTTTTTTAGAAGAAGTTTTAGTCTTTGCAATTTGTAGCCTTTATTTGTGGATTTTTAAGTAAATTAAGGTAAATATAAGCAATCAAAGCGCTGGTGAAACTTGCAAGCAATATAGCTAAACGATCAGCATGAGCGTAGAGATTTGGATCTCTATAAGCAAGCCCATCGATAAATAAAGACATCGTAAAACCAATGCCTGTAAGTATGCAAATACCATAAAATTGCTTGTAACTGACATTTTCTGGAAGCTTTGCGAGCTTTAACTTGATACTAACATAAGAAAAGATAAATACACCCACTTGTTTACCCACAAAAAGTCCTAAGAAAATTCCTAAACTCACAGGAGAAAACAAAGCTCCAAGTTGCATTTGACTGAGATCAACCCCAGCATTTGCAAAAGCAAATAAGGGTAAGATAAAAAAATGTATCCATGGCTCTAGCACATTATACAAGGGCTTTAAGAAAGCCTTTTCTTTACGGCTTTGCAAGGGGATAAATGCTGCTACGATAACACCTGCTAAGGTTGCATGCACACCGCTTTTAAGCATAGCTATCCACAAAATACAGCCTATGATGATGTAAGGTTCATATTTGCTTACATGAAAATGATTTAAAAGATATAAAGCAAGGATACACAAAGCACAAAAAACCATGGCAAAAGCAGATAATTCGCTTGTGTAAAATAAGGCGATGATAACGATAGCACCCAAGTCATCAAAAATTGCCAAAGAAAGTAAAAAAAGCTTGAGACTTGATGGAATTTTATTGCCAAGTAATATAACAATACCAACGGCAAAAGCTATATCCGTAGCCGTTGGTATAGCCCAGCCTGCCATAGCTTGCTTATCATGAAAATTAATCAAGGCAAAAATCAAAGCAGGGACGATCATGCCACCCAAAGCACCAAATATAGGCAGAGAAACGGAGCGGACATTTTGAAGTTGTCCTTTTAAAATTTCGTATTTTAATTCAAGCCCTATGTATAGGAAAAAAATAGCAATCAAACCATCATTTATCCAATATAAAAGAGGTTTTATAAGCTCAAAATCTTTAAAGATGAAGCCAAAATTTGAATACAAAAAATTATGATAAATTCCCTCAAGACTTGAGTTTTGACACACTAGAGCAAGTAGGGTGCAAAAGATGAGTAAGACACCGGGGAAAGGTTCGCCAAAAATGAATGCTTTTAGTTTTGTCAAAATATGTCTTTCATAATGATGATTTCTTTGTTCTCAATATTTAAATTTTTTCGTTATTTTACTATAAGAAAGTTAAATTTATCATTTAAAAAAGCAACATAAGGAAAATTTAATAACAAAGGTAACATTTGCTAGAGCAAAAGCTCTCATGTATGATTTACGCACAAATACGCCAAGCTCTTGAGCTTGAAAACTTGTCAAATCTAGAAGCAGGCTTTCTTTCGTGTCATTTTGCTTATTGACTTTATCAGACTTTTGATTTAGAATATAAGCGCCAGCTCTGAATTATTATTTGAAGTATCGGTTACACTTGAAATTATTTTATTTCCTTATATCAAGGAAATTTTTATAGGCGTTGATATATACTTAGTTTTTTACAAAAATACGAAATTATCGTGAAAATTTATTTGTTATGATATTAAAACATAAAAATTTCAACACCATATAACAGAGTTTGATAAATTTTTTAGTCTTTATTTTTAATTGTAAAGATGAGGAGAAAACTCCCCTCATTTAAAAATTAAAGCACACAAGTGCCATAGTCAAAAACCCTAGGATCTCTATGTCCTGTGGTTTCTTGTTGATGCCAATAAGGATAAGCAGGACGAGTAGAGCTTATCTTAGTAAGCCTATTAATTTGCTCCTTGCTTAAAACAAGCTCGCTAGCCCTTAAATTTTCTATGAGCTGATCCTTATTTCTTGCCCCAACGATTAAAGAACTAATGCTTGGACGAGCTAAAAGCCAGGCAAGGGCGACCTGGGCCACTGAGTGATTGCACTCTTTGGCTATATTTTCAAGCTCATCGATGATCTCAAAAAGCTTGTTTTTATCTACCTGCCAAGCTGCTTTAGTGCTTAAACGGCTTGTGCTTGGTGGATTTTTAGAGCGAGAAATTTTGCCAGTTAAAAAAGAACCAGACAAGGGCGACCAAACCATAGTGCCTACATTTTGATCAAGTGCCAAAGGCAAAAGCTCATTTTCAGCCTCCCTAGCAGCCAAAGAATAATAAAGTTGATGAACGGCTGGCTTTGGTAAAAAATGCCTTTCGCACAAAGCAAGCATCTTCATCAAGTGCCAGCCGCTGTAATTTGAAACCCCAAAATAGCGGATTTTACCTGAGCGAATAAGCACATCAATAGCCCTTAAGCTTTCTTCAATAGGAGTAAGAGCGTCAAAGCAGTGCAAATAATAAAGATCTATATAATCGGTGCGAAGCCTTTTTAAGCTAGCCTCGCAAGAGCTAATGATCTTAGCATAAGAAGTGCCACTATCATTTACTCCTTGCCCCATAGGCATACCTGTTTTAGTGGCTAAAAAAAGCTTATGGCGTCTTCCTTGACTAAGCTCGCCTAGCATTTCTTCTGATTTTCCTGCTGAGTAGCCATCGGCTGTATCAAAGGAATTTGCCCCATAATCAAGGCAGATATCAATTAGCTCTCTTGCTTCTTTTAAGGAGCTATCACCCCAAGCCTTGACTATGTCATTGCCGCCTCCAAAGGTAACTGTGCCAAAGCTAATGGCTGGGATAATAAAGCCTGAATTTCCTAATTTTCTATACTGCATTTTTTACCTTTCTTGTGTAATATTAGATTTGTTTGGATAAATGTGTTTTTTAATGATTATATATATTTTAATTTAATACCTTTTTACAATTTTGAGATATATCTAAATTTTTATCAAACTTTAAGCTTATTTGTATATAATTTCATTTCCCTTTTTGTTTTTCTAAACATTTACCTAGGGATTTTTGAGTTTTATAACTAAGAAATCTTTTTTAGCTTATAAATTTTCAATCAAGCTTTTATTGTTTTTTGTTAAACTCTAACACGGCTTAAAAGGCAGTGTTTAGTATTTTTATATTAAAAGCTAAAAGCAAAATTTGTTCTTTAAATTAGTATTGTTTTTCAAATCTTATTAGTCAATCTTTGAAATCTAAATAAGTGATCGATTGAGCCAGATTTAATTTGCTTTTAAAACTAAAAGCTCTTTAAATTTAAAAACTTTTTCTTTGAAGAAAAAGATTAAACAATCCAAACTTGAATTGATTTATTATTGAAGTATTTTTCAATTATTTGTCATTCAAATACACTAAAATAAAATTAATTTGTTTTAGTATTTTTTATGGAGAGTTTGATCCTGGCTCAGAGTGAACGCTGGCGGCGTGCCTAATACATGCAAGTCGAACGATGAAGCTTCTAGCTTGCTATAAGTGGATTAGTGGCGCACGGGTGAGTAAGGTATAGTTAATCTGCCTCTTGCAGGGGGACAACACTTAGAAATGAGTGCTAATACCCCATACTCCTGCTTAACACAAGTTAAGTAGGGAAAGTTTTTCGGCAAGAGATGAGACTATATAGTATCAGCTAGTTGGTGGGGTAAGAGCCTACCAAGGCTATGACGCTTAACTGGTCTGAGAGGATGATCAGTCACATTGGAACTGAGACACGGTCCAAACTCCTACGGGAGGCAGCAGTAGGGAATATTGCGCAATGGGGGAAACCCTGACGCAGCAACGCCGCGTGGAGGATGACACTTTTCGGAGCGTAAACTCCTTTTCTTTGGGAAGAATTTTGACGGTACCAAAGGAATAAGCACCGGCTAACTCCGTGCCAGCAGCCGCGGTAATACGGAGGGTGCAAGCGTTACTCGGAATCACTGGGCGTAAAGGGCGCGTAGGCGGATTATCAAGTCTCTTGTGAAATCTAATGGCTTAACCATTAAACTGCTTGGGAAACTGATAATCTAGAGTGGGGGAGAGGCAGATGGAATTGGTGGTGTAGGGGTAAAATCCGTAGATATCACCAAGAATACCCATTGCGAAGGCGATCTGCTGGAACTTAACTGACGCTAAGGCGCGAAAGCGTGGGGAGCAAACAGGATTAGATACCCTGGTAGTCCACGCCCTAAACGATGTATGCTAGTTGTTGGGCTGCTAGTCAGCTCAGTAATGCAGCTAACGCATTAAGCATACCGCCTGGGGAGTACGGTCGCAAGATTAAAACTCAAAGGAATAGACGGGGACCCGCACAAGCGGTGGAGCATGTGGTTTAATTCGAAGATACGCGAAGAACCTTACCTGGGCTTGATATCCTAAGAAGCTCTTAGAGATAAGAGTGTGCTAGCTTGCTAGAACTTAGAGACAGGTGCTGCACGGCTGTCGTCAGCTCGTGTCGTGAGATGTTGGGTTAAGTCCCGCAACGAGCGCAACCCTCGTATTTAGTTGCTAACAGTTAGGCTGAGCACTCTAAATAGACTGCCTTCGTAAGGAGGAGGAAGGTGGGGACGATGTCAAGTCATCATGGCCCTTATGCCCAGGGCGACACACGTGCTACAATGGCATATACAATGAGACGCAATACCGCGAGGTGGAGCAAATCTATAAAATATGTCCCAGTTCGGATTGTTCTCTGCAACTCGAGAGCATGAAGCCGGAATCGCTAGTAATCGTGAATCAGCCATGTCACGGTGAATACGTTCCCGGGTCTTGTACTCACCGCCCGTCACACCATGGGAGTTGATTTCACTCGAAGTGGAAATGCTAAACTAGCTATCCCCCACAGTGGAATCAGCGACTGGGGTGAAGTCGTAACAAGGTAACCGTAGGAGAACCTGCGGTTGGATCACCTCCTTTCTAGAGTACAAAGTGATAAGTCTCACAACTATCACTCAAATACAATGAAACATTGTAGCAAACTCAATCAATCCTTGTTTAGATTTTAAAGATTGACAAAAAATAATAATTGTCTAGTTCCTTAACTGCCTAGGCAAAAACCTAAATTTATGATTTATGACAAACAAAGTTTGAAATAAATCTTTGTAGCTTTAGGTGGGTCAAGGGAGCTAGCTCCTTGTCGTTAAAGATTAGCTTTGTTAATCTGCGAAGTAAGGATAGTTTGGGGAATTAGCTCAGCTGGGAGAGCGCCTGCTTTGCACGCAGGAGGTCAGCGGTTCGATCCCGCTATTCTCCACCATAAAGGGCCTATAGCTCAGCTGGTTAGAGTGCACCCCTGATAAGGGTGAGGTCACAAGTTCAAGTCTTGTTAGGCCCACCATACTTGTATATCTTCTTTAGAAAAACTATACTCAAAACTTTCATTTTTATGCTTATCAATGTTTTTAAAATTTGATTTAGAATAAATACTTTGTTTATTGCTGTAAAAAATTTTTATTATATTTTTAATATACTTATTTTATTCCTTTAATTACTTTAACTAGAAATTTTTATTTGTATTTAGGATATATTTATTTTAAAATTGTATCAAATAAGAATAATATTATATTCTATAATAACAAATTTTATTGAGAATATATTTTTATTAAGGAATAATTAATAATATATAAATTATAATCCCAAAAATATTATTCATTAAGGAGGTTAAAATGAAAAAACTTTGTTTGCTCCTTTTAGCAAGTATTAGTTTTGCTTTTGCTAAGGGCGAGCTTTATTCTTCTGAGGTAATATCACTTTACCTAAACAAAGATGATACTCAGGTTCATGGTAGGCTCTTACCAACAAATGCTTTTGAGCTTGTTAAAACTGAGGGAAATAGAGTGCTTTTAAAAATCAGTGGCTTTGTCAATCCACAAGCTCCTTTTGTTCTCTATCACAACAGCACTCAAAGGGTTATGGTGGCAGCGTTTTCTAAAAATTCAAAATTAAATTTTGCAACAAAAATTCCAGCAAATGGTACAAAATGGGTTTATACAAGTATTCAGGTTTGGGCGGATAAGCAAGAATTTGTAAAAGATACAAAAGAAATGTTTGCAAAAGCTCAAAATTTATATCAAGAAAATTGCGGAATTTGCCACACAGCACATAAGGAAAATGAATTTAACGCAAATCAATGGCCTGCAACTTTTCGCTCTATGGTAAATCGCACAGGCATTGACAAAAAAGATCATTGGCTCATCATTGAATATTTGCAAAAAAATGCAAAAGATGCTCCAAAGAAAGGAAAATAAAATGAGTATAGATAGAAGAAAATTTTTAAAGATCGGTGCAGCAGGAGTTGGCGCTCTTTCTTTAGCTCCAAATTTACTTGCAAATGGTGTTGAAGCAAGCAAAGTAAGTTTAGGACTCGTTCAAAACGGAACTATAGTTACAGCAGCACACTGGGGAGTTTTGAAGCTTACTATCAAAAATGGTAAGGTAGTAAAAAGCGAACCTTATGAAAAGCTTACTAAAATGGACAATCCACTTTGGTATCAAACCCCTGATATGATTTATAAATCCCGCGTTCGTTTTCCTTATGTTCGCAAATCCTATCTTGAAAATCCAGACAAACCAAAGCCAGAACTTCGCGGAAAAGAAGAATTTGTGCGTGTAAGCTATGAAGATGCTATCAAGCTTATCGCTAAAGAACTTGCTAAAACAAGAAGACAAAAAGGCTCAAGTGGGGTTTTTGCAGGAAGTTATGGTTGGAAGTCAAGTGGTAACATGCAAAACTCACGCATACTTTTACACCGCTTTATGAATGTAACAGGTGGATATGTGGGCGTGAGTGGGGATTATTCAACCGGTGCTTCTCAAGTTATCATGCCTTATGTGGTAGGCTCTATAGAAGTTTATGAGCAACAAACCTCTTGGGAAAATATCTTAAGTGATAGTAAGATAGTTGTGATTTGGGGAGCTGATCCACTTTCTACTTTAAGAATTTCTTGGACAGCAAACGAACAAAAAGCTCTTGCGTATTTTGAAAAATTAAGAAGCTCAAAGATTAAAGTCGTTTGCATAGATCCTATTAGAACAGAAACGGCTAAATTTTTAAAAGCTGAATGGATAGCCCCTCGTCCAAATACCGATGTAGCTTTGATGATGGGTATGGCAAGTCATTTAATAGCCACAAATAAAGTAAATTATGAATTTTTACAAAACTACACCACAGGCTTTGAACAATTTAAGGCTTACTTAGAGGGCAAGGAAGATAAGATAGTAAAAGATGTAAAATGGGCAAGTGCAATTTGTGGCATAGATGAAAAAGTGATTATGGCTCTTGCAGAAAGATTTTATGATAATCCTACGATGATCATGAGTGGTTGGGCTATGCAAAGAGCTCATCATGGCGAGCAACCTCACTGGATGCTAGTAACACTTTGTTCTATGCTTGGACAAATTGGTACAAAAGGCGGTGGTTTTGGACTTAGCTATCATTATAGCGGTGGTGGTGTTCCAACTTGCAAAGGCGGTATCATCGGTGGTATGAGTGCAGGACCTGTTGGAATTTGGAAAAATGGTAAATTTGTAGGTATGCCAAAAGCAGGTGCTAAACTTGGTGGTGCTGAGTGGTTACAAAATACAGCAAGTCATTCTTTTCCTTTGGCTAGAATAGCCGATGCTCTTTTAAATCCGGGCAAAAAGATCGATCATAATGGAAGTAAGATCACTTATCCTAATATAGACTTTATTTATTGGGTTGGTGGAAATCCTTTAGTTCATCATCAAGACACAAACACAAACAAAAAGGCATGGAGAAAACCAAGAACCGTTGTTGTTAATGAAATTTATTGGACTCCAACAGCAAAAATGGCTGATATTGTTATGCCTGTAACAAGTTCTTATGAAAGAGATGATATCACTATGGCTGGGGATTATTCAAATATGCAAATTGTTCCTATGAAACAAGCCGTCGCTCCTCTTGATGAAAGCAAAGATGATTATGAAATTTTTTCAGATCTTTGTAAGGTCTATGGCGAGGCTGTTTATAATGCTTATACAGAAAATGGCAAAACAGCAAAGGATTTTATCAAAGAATACTACGATAGTGCCTTAAAGCAAACCCAAGCTTTTGGAGAAGCTTTTGCTACACCTATGCCAAGCTTTGAGGAATTTTGGGCTAAAAATGAGCCTGTTAGCTTCGAAGCTCCAGCTGATAGCTTAGAATGGGTAAGATTTGCAGACTTCATAGAAGATCCTATCTTAAATGCTTTGGGAACTGAGTCAGGTTTGATTGAAATTTATTCAAAAACCATTGAAAAATACAAATACAATGACTGCAAGGCACACCCTACTTGGTTTGAACCTATCGAGTGGCTTGGAAATGCAAATACTGAAGCTCCATTTCACCTGATCACTTCACACCCAGCAAATAGGCTTCATTCACAACTTTGCCACACTTCTTTGCGTGAAAAATACGCTGTAAAGGGTAGAGAGCCTATACTCATCAACAAAAAAGATGCGAAGAAAATCGGCGTTAAGAATGGTGATGTTGTTCGTGTGTTTAACAAAAGAGGCGAAATTTTAGCTGGTGTCGTTACGAGCGATGACATTATGCAAGGTGTTGTGAGAATTTGTGAGGGAGGCTGGGTAGATCAAGATGAAAATGGACTTTGCAAATACGGCGGAGTCAATGTTTTGACCCTTGATCTTCCAACTTCAAAGCTTGCTAATGGCAATATCGCACACACCGGACTTGTGAATATAGAAAAATTTACAGGAACTCTTCCTGAAATCACAGCTTTTTTAGCTCCAAAAGGTGCTTTATAAATTTCTTGCTCCTTTTTGGAGCAAGAACTTCCACGAAAAATAAAAAATTTTATAGTATAATACAAGCTATTTTTTAAAGAAAGAAGAAGCTTATGTATAAAACTCAAAATTATGAAATTTCCTCTTGTGATGATATTGAGCTTGGTATAAAACGCGAGAGTTTGCTTGAATTTAGGGTTAGTTTTGATGATAAAAAAGAAATGAAAGGCTTATTTTTCTTCATAGCTGGACTTGGAGAAGATAATAATCAAGACTATCAAGAAAAAATTTCTCGATTTGTTGTCAAAGAATTTCAAATGGCTGTTGTTCGCGTGGATTATCACTGTATAGGTTCTCGTCCTCAAACAGGGGCTAAATTTTATCTTGATGAAATTGATAAATTAATCGTCTATGAAGCTTGTAAGGCTTTAGAGATCGAACTTCCTTCAAATTTTATGCAAGAAAGTGAAATTTCAGATCAAGATGCTAGTAAACTTATGCGTTTTATAAGTGCAAATTTAGCACAAATGAAAAAGGAAGGATATATAAATCATGATTTTGTTTTACCCTTACATACAAGTTTAAAACCTCCTAAAAATGAATACCAAAATTTTGGTCTCATGCAAGCATTAGACTGCCTTAATACACTTTTATATCTTAAAAAAGATCCGCCTTTTAAACTAAAAAAAGACTTTCATACCATAATGATGGGTTCATCTCATGGAGGCTATATCGCTCATCTTGCAGCAAAATACGCTCCTTGGGCTATTGATGGGGTTTTGGATAATTCTTCTTATGCTATACTTGTGAAAAGGTTTGTGGGTTTTGGTAAAGAAATTGACTATACAACTATGGCTGAATTTGGCACTATGCAATTTTTTCCACATATTTATACACTTGGATCGACCAAGACTTTTTTTACATCAAACAAGTCTTCAAAAAACTATTTTTCAAAAGCTTGTGCAAGAATTCGTAGTCCTTTTGATAAAGAGCATTTAAGTACTCAAGCCAAGCTTCATAAGCCTGTTTATATTTCTTATCATTCAATAGGAGATACGAAAGTAGCTCCGTATCAAGTTAAGGTTGAGCTTTATGAGTGCTTAAAGAATTTAAATTTTGATGCCACACTACATTTTATCAAGGATCAAAGTGAGGTTGATGGTCAGTTTATTAAAAATTTAGATCATGGTATGGGTATGTCTTTAAAAACCCTCATTCAAAAGGAACTTCCAAATTTACTTGCTAAAAAGGTCAATTCTGATAAAAAAGATATCAAAGAGGTTTCATATCTTTGTGATATCGAAAATGGGGGGGGGCGTTTGATGTATCATTTTAAAGAAGAAGATGATAAAATAGTCCTTCGTATCAATAAAGATTAAATTTAATGTCTGTAATTTAAATTGTGAATAAAATATCTTTAATGAAATTTTGAAAAGACAAAGTAAAATTTAATTTTATTTTAGATAAGATAACAAACTGTTAATGTTATATGAAAGGAAACAAAATGGCTACTTCTGAAAGTAGGCGAAGTTTTATAGGCTTTGCCTTTGGTGGTGTGGCTACCGTAGGAGGCGTTTTTTCGCTTGTTGCGATGAAGAAGACTTGGGACCCTTTACCAAGTGTAAAAGCAGCTGGTTTTACCACAGTGGATTTATCCGGTATGAATGAAGGGGAGTTGAGGACTATAGAATGGCGTAAAAAACCTATCTTTATCCTTAAAAAAGATGCTAATATGGCAAAAGATGAAAAACGCGATGTTATAGTCGATAATGCTACTTACACCGTTGTGATAGGACTTTGCACACATCTTGGTTGTATTCCTGCTTATGCTCCAAGCGAAGGGCTTTTTAAGTGCGCCTGTCATGGAGGGGAATTTGATGTGAGTGGAAAAAATGTTTTTGGACCTCCTCCAAGACCTCTTGATATTCCTCCATTTAAGATAGAAGGAACAAAACTCGTTTTAGGCGAAGAGGGTCCTGAATATCAAAAAATGATAGCGGAGGCATAAGATGGCACATATAACAAAGGCAAATGGTATAGTTGATTGGCTTGATCAACGCTTAGCTGTCAAAAAGCTAATGAATGTTTTGATGGTTGAGTATTGGATACCAAAACAAATTAATTTTCTTTGGGCCATGGGCGTTATCTTAACCGTCCTTTTTACAGTGCTTTTTGTAACAGGCTTACTTTTAGTGATGTATTATAAACCAGACACCGCACTTGCTTTTGATAGCGTGAATAAAACTATCATGCAAGAGGCTGATTATGGTTGGCTTTGGCGTCATATGCACGGCGTAGCCGCTTCTGTGATCTTTTTAATCATCTACATTCATATGCTTACAGGAATTTATTATGGTTCTTATAAAAAGGGTCGTGAGATGATTTGGATCAGCGGTATGCTTTTATTTGTGGTCTTTTCTGCTGAGGCTTTTAGTGGTTATATGCTTCCTTGGGGACAAATGAGCTATTGGGCTGCTCAGGTTATTACTAATCTTTTTGGTGGTGTGCCTTTTATTGGTGATGCTTTGGTAATTTGGATTAGGGGCGATTATGCGGTAAGTGATCCAACCCTTACAAGATTTTTCATGCTTCATGTGTGCTTGCTTCCTATCGTTATCATTATGATCATAGCATTTCACTTTTATGCACTAAGAATCCCACATGTGAATAATGAAATTGCAGAAGAACTTGACTTTGATTTAGAAGCACAAAAATATAAAAATGGCGATACAAAGGGTTCAAAAGTTATTCCTTTTTGGCCAGCGTTTTTGTCTAAGGATTTCATGTATATTTGTTTATTTATGATCTTCTTTTTCTATCTTGTATGCTTTAAATTTAACTTTGCAATGGATCCTATTAACTTTGATCCAGCTGATGCACTAAAAACACCGGCTCATATCTATCCTGAGTGGTATTTCTTGTGGAGTTACGAGGTTTTAAGAGGATTTTTCTTTGATATTGGTAGCATTAAGGCTTTTGATATAGGGCTTGCTGCCTTTGGTATAGCTCAAGTGATTTTCTTTTTACTTCCTTGGCTTGATAGAAGTGATGTAGTAAAACCAGCTCATGCAAGAGGTAAATTCTTCGTGTGGTTTTGGATTTTGCTTGTGGATTTGATCGTGTTGACCGTTTATGGAAAACTTCCTCCAACGGGCATTAATGCGTGGATAGGTTTTGGTGCTTCTGTGGTATTCTTAGCCTTACTCCTCGTTGTTCTGCCACTCATCACAAGAAAAGAAAAGGAATAATCATGAGAGAGTTTAAAATATTTTTAGTGGTTGCGTGTTTTACAGCCCTTACTTACTGGGGTGTAGAGCCTTATGCGCATTCTGTGATGAAGCCTCATGTTGCTCCTGCAAATTTTGATTTTGAGCAAGAAGATATTAATTTTGCTAAAAAAATTCTCGCTGAAAAAGAAAAAGCTTTAGAGCTTGCTAAGGCTGAAAACAACGAGACTAATGTAGAAAGTGCAAATAAAGCTTTAGAGCTAGCTAAAGAAAATTTAGCTAAACAAGAAGCACTTTGGGCTAGCGTTGCAAAAATTGATTTTAATAGTGGCAATGCAAGTGAGGGAAAAGCTTTTTTTGAAACAAATTGTGTTGCGTGTCATGGAGCTAAATTTGATGGGATAGAAGGTGCTATTACTGATTCTTCTTTAGGTGTGTTACCACCTGATCTTAGTTCAGCAGGCTTGATTTATGATGAGAAATTTTTAGCTGCTTTGATTATGAATCCTGCCCTTGCTTTAAAAGTTGATCACAAATTTGGCGATGCTTTTTTAATGACTCCTTATAATGCTGAAGTGTCGGGAGAAAACGAAGATGTTGCAAATGCTAATATCGCCAATGTCATTGCCTATCTTAAAGAAATAGGTATAAAATATCAAGAAGATTTTGAAAACAAAACCAAAGCCTTACTTGATGAAAAATACGCGAAATTAACAGAACTTGATGAGGGTACAAAAAAGGTTCTTTGGCAAAAGGATTTCGAATTTGCTAAGGATAAAAATAATTTCATTGAAGCTTGTGGAAGATGTCATGATATGAAATATGATAGTTTTACAGCTGTTTCAGCTAAAAACGACTTAAAAGCTTATCTTGGTTCAAATCCGCCTGATCTTTCTATGATGATCAGATCTCGTGGCGATGAGTATCTTCATAATTTTATTAATAATACCCAAAAACTTTTGGTAGGAACAGCTATGCCAAGGGTAGGGATAACCGAAGAAGCTCAAGCAAGTGTAGTTGCTTATCTTGAAAAAGTAGGCGATAGTAAAAAAGAAGAAAGAGAGAGCCTAGGGCTTTATATCATGGGCTTTTTTGTGATTTTAAGTATCTTTGCTATAGCTTGGAAACGCAAAATTTGGTCTAAACTTCATTAAATTTTTTAGCTGATCCTGAAAGGGATCAGCATTTTTCTACTTAAAGCTTTTCTAAACCGCATTTATAAGTAAAAACTAAACTTATTTTTGATAAAATGTTTGCTCTTATTTCACACGCACAAATCCTTTTTAGCTTGTTAAGTTTAAGGTGTGCGGAGGAAAAAAGCTAAATTTATAAGGAGAAATAATGGTAACAATGAGAGATTTGCTCGAATGCGGTGTGCATTTTGGGCATCAAACACGCAGATGGAATCCGAAAATGAAAAAATTTATTTTCGGCGAAAGAAAAGGCATTTATGTCATAGACTTGCAAAAAACTTTGCGTTATTTTCGCTACACCTACAACATAGTAAAAGACGCTGCAGCTGAGGGCAAAACTATACTTTTTGTTGGTACAAAAAAACAAGCCGTAGCTGCTGTTAAAGAATATGCTGAAAAATGTGGTATGCCTTATGTTAATCATCGCTGGCTTGGTGGTATGATGACAAATTTTGGAACTATCCGTCAAAGTATTCGTAAATTAGAAATTATAGAAAAAATGGAAGAAGATGAAAGTATAAAGCTTTTAACAAAAAAAGAAGCTTTAATGCTTTCAAGAAAAAAAGCTAAGCTCATTGCTTATTTGGGTGGAATTCGCTACATGAAAACTCCACCTGATATGATCTTTGTTATTGATGTGGTAAAAGAAAAAATTGCTGTTGCTGAGGCAAATCGTCTTAGAATTCCTGTGGTTGCTCCACTTGATACAAATTGCGATCCGGATTTAGTTACTTATCCAATACCGGGCAATGATGATGCTATTCGCTCTGTTCAGCTTTTTTGTCAAGAAATGGCTGAGGCTATTATAGAGGGCAAGGCTTTAAGAGAGCAAGATGATATAGAGCAAGGCGAGCCTATCGCAGAAGAAGAAAAAAAAGCTGTACTTAAGGAAGCACTCGAAGAAGAAAATTTGAATGAAGAATTTAGTGAAGAAGATTTTGAAGAAGGAAAAGAATAATGGCTGAAATTAGTGCACAAATGGTAAAAGAGCTTCGTGAAAGCACAGGTGCTGGAATGATGGATTGTAAAAATGCTCTTAAAGAAACAGATGGAGACTTTGAAAAAGCTGTTCAACTTTTGCGTGAAAAGGGTTTAGGAAAGGCTGCCAAAAAGGCTGATCGTTTAGCTGCTGAGGGTTTAGTAAATCTCAAAATAAGTGATGATTTTAAACAAGCAACCTTAAGCGAGATTAATTCAGAGACCGATTTTGTCGCTAAAAATGAGCAGTTTATAGCTCTTACTAAGGATACTACTGCTCATATACAAACACAGGGTATAAGCACAAGCGAAGAGCTTCATTCAAGTGTTATCAATGGTGCTAAATTTGAAGAATACCTTAAAAGCCAAATCGCCACAATAGGCGAAAATTTAGTTGTTCGTCGTTTTGCTACGCTAAAAGCGGGTGAAAAAGGTATAGTTAATGGCTATATGCATAGTAATTCTCGAGTAGGAGTGATTATATCAGCGGCAAGTGATAGCGAGGAAAATGCAAGAAAGGCGAGTGATTTTTTAAAACAGCTTTGTATGCATATTGCAGCTATGAAGCCAAGTTATTTAAGCTACAAGGATTTGGATTTAGATTTTGTGGAGAGTGAATATAAAGCTTTGGTAGCAGAGCTTGAAAAGGATAATGAAGAAAGAAGAAGACTTAAAGATCCAAACAAACCTGAGCATAAAATTCCAAAATTTGCAAGTCGTAAGCAACTTAGTGATGAAATTTTAAAACAAGCCGAAGAGGATATCAAAGCGGAGCTTAAGGCACAAAATAAGCCTGAAAAAATTTGGGCGAATATAATCCCAGGTAAAATGAATAGCTTCATTGCCGATAATTCTCAGCTTGATAGCAAACTTACTTTAATGGGACAATTTTATGTCATGGACGATAAAAAGACCGTAGAGCAAGTTATTGCTGAAAAGGAAAAAGAGCTGGGTATAAAGCTTGAAATAGTTGAATTTATTCGTTTTGAAGTGGGCGAAGGCTTAGAAAAAAAAGCTGAAGATTTTGCCGCAGAAGTTGCCGCACAAATGAGTTAAAATGGAACTTCTAAGAGCGGAGAATTTAGGACATAGTTTTGATTATCCGCTCTTTGAGAATTTAAATTTAAGCTTAAATTCAAAAGACTGCATTGCTATACAAGGCAGTAGCGGTTGTGGAAAATCCACTCTTTTACATATCTTGTCTACTCTTTTAAAGCCAAAAAAAGGTAAGGTTTTTTACAAAAATCAAGATCTTTATACACTTAGTGAGAATGAAAGACTGAGTATACGCCGTTTTGATTTCGGGGTTATTTTTCAGGCTCATTATCTTTTTAGAGGCTTTTCAACGCTTGAAAATATAGAGCTTGCAAGTGTTTTATCACACAAGGGTTTAGATAAACAAATACTAGAAAATTTAGGCATATACACACTTTTAAATCAAAAGGTAAGCAAGCTCAGCGGGGGTCAACAACAAAGAGTGAGTATAGCTAGAGTTCTTTGTAAAAAACCTAAAATCATTTTTGCTGATGAGGCAACGGGAAATTTAGACTTTGCAAATGCTAAAAATGTGATTGATATTTTGATCTCTTATGCCAAAGAAAATGATGTAGCCTTACTTTTTGTAACACATGATACGAAGCTTGCTTCGCTGTGCGACAAGACATTTATGCTGGATAAAGATGGAATTTGTTAATTATTTGGGCGATAAAAATGTAGCTACTTTTATGCTTTTGTTTGCAAGATTAAGTGGCATGATCGTTTTTTTTCCTTTTTTTTCACACAATAACATTCCTCTTATCATAAAAACAACAGTTGTTTTGCTTTTGACCATGTTTTTATTTCCTTTAGCACAGATTAACATTCCTCAATATAATTCATTTTTTATTTTGCAAATTATTAGTGAAATTATTTTTGGCATGATAGCAGGGCTTGCGGTGCAACTTGTTTTTACTATTATTCAAATGGCAGGGGAATACATGTCTTTTACTATGGGTTTTACTATGGCAAGTGTGATTGATCCAAGTTCTGGAGCTAATATGCCCATAACTTCGCAAATTTTAGGGCTTATTGCTCTACTTGTTTTCCTAGCTTTTGATGGCCATCATTTGATCTTGCTTTTTATGAGTTATTCTTTGGATTATATTGTTTTAGGAGAATTTTATCCAAGAGAAAATTTGCTAAAATTTATTAATATTTCTTTACTTAATGTATTTATCATCGGTTTTACTATGGGATTTCCAATCTTAGCGATTTCATTGCTTGCTGATCTTATTTTTGGCTTGTTGATGAAAACTATGCCTCAATTTAATCTTTTAGTCGTCGGCTTTCCTATTAAGATTGTCCTTGCTTTTGCGGTTTTGATTGCAATTTTAGCTGTTATGATGAAATATTTTAAGGAGCTTATTTTAAAGGTTTTTACAAATATGCAACCCTTATTTTTTGTACAAAATTAGGTAACAAAAATTATATAGGATAAAATATTATTATTTTTTTATTCATATAAGCATTTAATAATTTAAAATATCTTAAAATTACGCTTATTATTAAGGAAATAACGCAATGAAAATTTTACTCATAAATCAAAATCCTATAGTCTCAAAGCTTGTAAAGCTTACAGCTGCGAAGATTGGATATGCTTTTGAAGAAAAAGAAAATTATGAAGAACTTGCTGAAAAAGTTGATGTTATTATCGTAGATAATGAAGTAAAAGTAAATTTAGGCGACTTGGAAAAAAAATGCGATAAGCTCATTTATCTTAGTTCTAAAAATCAAGAAGTTAAGGGACAGGCAAAGGTACTTCACA
This sequence comes from Campylobacter sp. MIT 99-7217, assembly GCF_006864365.1. NCBI lineage: Bacteria > Pseudomonadati > Campylobacterota > Epsilonproteobacteria > Campylobacterales > Campylobacteraceae > Campylobacter > Campylobacter sp. MIT 99-7217. Next base: position 7,318 of record NZ_QHLJ01000007.1, on the reverse strand, counting down.
AGCCTTTTTTACCAACTGATTTAATCACTTGTATTGATGAAAATATGGCAGATATAGCCTTTAAAAAACCAAAAGATGACGAAGTTATAGTAGAAGCACAAAAAGATGAAAATCCTTATGCGGATATGAAATTTGATCTTGATGATTTGGAACTTAATGACTTAGAAGATAGTGTTAATGAAACAAACAAGGAAGAGGATAATAATGCACAAGATCAAGAAATAAAACCTCAAGAAGAAGCAACTCAAGAGACACAAGAACAAACTCAAGAAGCAGAGGAAGAAGTAGCAGAAGAAGAGATCAAGCAAGAAAAGAACTTAGACCCAGAACCTTTGCAAGCTAAAGAAAAGACTGAAGAAAAGCAAAAAGCAGGCAAGGGCGAAGATGAAAATTTTGAGGAATCAGATTTAGATAAAGCACTTACTTTAGGTTTTGGAGAACATGAAGAACAAGAAAAAGTAGCGTCAACAAAACAAGCTGAGTTAAAAGATGAGGATTTAGACTTAAAACTTGAGGATTTAAATGCTGATGAAGCCCCTAAGAAAGAAGAACCAAAGACTGAGCAAGAAGAAGTAACGCAAGATGTGATACAAGATGAGAATTTGGATTTACAACTTGAAGATACAAATGAAGAAGTAGATATAAAAAGCGATACAGAAAATTCAAAAGAAAGTGAAGAAATTTCTCTTGAGGATTTGGCTGAACCTGAGCAAATTGATTTAGTTGATGAGACAAGCGATGAAAATGAAGCTTCTAAACAAGAAATAAAAGAAGATGAGCTGTCTTCACAAGAGGATAGTCAAGAGCCTGCAAGTGATCAAATTTTAGAAACACAACAAGAAGCAAGTCTCGAGAAAGATGAAGAGCTTATTAATGAGAATGCCCAAGATGAGAGCTTGATACAAGATGAACTTATTTCATCTGATCCTGTTGCAAGCGTAGATGAAGCCGAGTTAAAAGATACAGACAAATCTAATGATATGAATGATGAGGTGCAAAAAGTAGAAGAAGTGCAAGAAAAAGAAGAACTCGAACCTTTGGCTGCAGAGGATCAAGACGCGTTCAAAGATGAGGATTTGGCTTTGCAGACAAAGCAAGATAGCCTAGTACAAAGCGAGGATATGCCTTTACAAACGAGTGAAGAAACTACTATACAAGACTTGGCAAAAGAAGAAGATGTGATCGAGTTAAAAGATGATGACGAAAAGAGCGAATATTTACAAGAAGAGTTTTTGCCACAGATAGAAGATACAAATGAAGAAGTAGATATAAAAAGTGAAGAGGATATAAAAAGCGATACAGAAAATTCAAAAGAAAGTGAAGAAATTTCTCTTGATGATTTGGCTGAACCTGAGCAAATTGATTTAGTTGATGAGACAAGCGATGAAAATGAAGCTTCTAAACAAGAAATAAAAGAAGATGAACAAGAAGCTCCTTTTAGCATAGAGGAGAAAGAAGAGCATATGAGTTTTGATGATTTGCCTCAAGATGCTTCTTTCTTAGGGCAGTCAAATGAAGAGCTTGAGCCACAAATGCAAGAAGATTTCGTGCCAAGTGTAGTTGAGCAAGAAGATATCTCGCAGCTAAGCACTCAAGATCAAATCAAGGCTGAATTATCACAAATTCAGGATATGGATAAGCAAGAAACTGATGTAAGCATAGATCAAAATACTATCACAATGCACGAGGACACTCATGAAAATTTAGATTTAAGCTCTCAGGATTTAGATGAAGATTTAAAAAATGTTACACAAAGAGAGATTAAGATTGCCCTAGGAGAAAGCGTTGAGGATTTGCCAGAAGAAGATGAGTTAAAATTTGAAAGAATAAGCACAGATGAACCAACAGAACTTGATTTAGAGCAAAAACCTGAAGAGCATTCAAAAGATGATGAACTTATGAGTGAACTAAGCAAGAGTATAACTAGTGCTATTACTTCAAGTATCAATGATGAAACCCTAAGAGCTGCATTAAAGGGCATGAATATGAATATTAACATAAATATAAATTTTGATGAGGATAAGCATTGAAAGGCTTTGTTTTACTCATTTCAGGACCAAGTGGAGCGGGTAAATCCACTTTGCTTAAGAGATTAATAGAAGAATACAAAGATGAGTTGTATTTTTCAATCTCAAGTACGACAAGAAAGCCAAGAGATGGAGAAAAAGATGGGGTAAATTACTTTTTTATCTCCAAAGAAGAATTTGAAAAAGGTATTCAAGAGGGAACATTTTTAGAATTTGCAAGGGTACATGATAATTATTATGGAACTTCTTTAAAGCATACTTTTGAAGCTTTAGAGCAAGGTAAAATTGTTATTTTGGATATTGATGTGCAAGGATTTTATATAGCTAAAGATATATTAAATGAAATTATTACCTCAGTTTTTGTAACAACAAGGGATAAAAAAGAGTTAAAAAAAAGACTTCTTAAGCGAAATACTGATACAATAGAGGTGGTTGAAAAAAGGCTCATAAATGCCGAAGATGAGATCAAAGAACTTTGCGAGTATGATTTTTTGATCATCAATGAGGATTTAGATAAGGCTTATAATGAACTTAGGGCTATTTTTCAAGCACAAAAACTAAAAACAAAAACACAAAATTTAACACAATTTCAACTTCAATGGAATAAAGGAGAATAAAATCATGCATATGCCAACAGGAACTCAGTGGCTGATTATCTTACTCATAGTTGTTTTGCTTTTTGGAGCAAAAAAAATCCCAGAACTTGCCAAGGGTCTAGGTAAGGGAATTAAGAGCTTTAAAAATGAAATGAATAATGATACAGATGAAAAGGTTGTCGAAAAAATCGAAGAAAAGGCTGACATAAAAACAACAAATGCTAGCGATGAAAATTTAAAAGAAGAAAAAAAGGCTTGAGGCTTATTTTTGAAAAATGTTGTTTATGAAGCGATAAAGAAGGTTTTAGTTCAAGACTTTATTCTAGAAAGTCCTAAGGATAAGAATTTAGCACATTTTGCAACTCCGCTTGCTTTTTCTTTAGCCAAAGAGCTAAAGAAAAATCCCAAGCTTATTGCTGAGGAGCTTGCTTTAAAATTTGATAAGAGTTTTTATTTTGAAAGTGTTGAGGCTGTAAATGGGTATTTAAATTTTAAGCTTTCAAGAGCTTTTTTAAATTCCGTCGCCACTGAGGCTTTAAAAGATCCTTCCAGCTTTTGCAAAGGTGAAAAAAAAGATAAAAGTTTTTTGCTTGAATTTGTAAGTGCAAATCCCACAGGTCCTTTGCATATAGGTCATGCAAGAGGGGCTATTTTTGGCGATACTCTTTCAAGACTTGCAAAATATTTAGGATATAAATTTGATACCGAGTATTATGTAAATGATGCCGGAAATCAAATTTATCTTTTAGGACTTTCTGTTTTGCTTGCCGTAAAAGAGCATTGTCTAGTTCAAGAGGTTGATTACCCTGAAGAGTATTATAGAGGTGCTTATATAGTGGATTTAGCTAAAGAAGCCTTTGAAAATTTTGATAAGAGCTTTTTTACCGAAGAAAATATAGAAAATTTAGCCACTTGGGCTAAGGATAAAATGCTCATTTTGATCAAAAAAACGCTTGAAGAAACAGGCATAAAAATTGACAGCTTCGTAAGTGAGAAAAGCTATTATAAGGATCTTGAAGCAACCTTGCAGGATTTGAAAAATCATCATGGAATTTATGAAAAAGAAGGCAAAATTTGGCTTGCCTCAAGCACTAAGGGCGATGAAAAGGATCGTGTGATCCTTAGAGAAGATAAAAGCGGCACTTATCTTGCAGCGGACATTGTTTATCACCGCGATAAAATGAGTAGAGGCTATGATGAATGTATCAATATCTGGGGTGCTGATCATCATGGCTATATTCCTAGAATGAAAGCTGCTATGGAGTTTTTGGGCTTTGATAGCACTAAATTAAAAATCATTTTGGCACAAATGGTATCCTTACTTAAGGACGGCGAGCCTTATAAGATGAGTAAAAGAGCCGGAAATTTCATACTTATGCAAGAAGTTTTAGATGAAATTGGTAGCGATGCTTTGAGATTTATCTTTTTGAGTAAAAAATGCGATACACACTTAGAATTTGATGTTAGTGAGCTTAAAAAAGAAGATAGCTCAAATCCCGTTTTTTATATAAATTACGCTCATGCCAGGATAAATCAAGTCTTTGCAAAGTCTAAAAAAAGTGTGGAAGATATTTTGGAGGCTGATTTTTCAAATTTAAGCGAAGAAGCCTTAAATTTACTCTTTGAAAGTTTAAATTTAAATGCTATTTTAAATGATGCTTTTCAAACGCAGTCTTTACAAAAAATTCCTGATTATTTAAAGGCTTTGGCGGCAAGTTTTCATAAATTTTATAACGAAAACAAGGTCATTGGAAGTCAAAATGAACAAAGTTTGCTTAAACTTTTTGCCGTAGTTGCTTTGAGCATAAGAACAGCTCTAGGCATTATGGGTATCAAAGCAAAGGACAAGATGGAACACTAAAGAAGATCTTTCATTGAATATCAACGAAAGATCTAGATATCAAAATACATTTCAAACTTAAGATATATTAAGTTCCTTCTTATTCGACCGTGATTTGATCTTTGATGCCTTCAAAAAGCTTATCGCCTATACCTTTAACCTTTTTGAGATCTTCTATCTTTGTAAAGTTTTGATCTTGTCTATACTCGATTATAGCTTTAGCCTTTGCTTCTCCTATGCCCTTAAGCGACTTTAAGGTATCTACATCAGCTGTGTTGATATTTACTGCAGCAAATAAAACTCCCACGAAAGCCATAAAGATGAAAAATATTTTTTTCATTTACTTCTCCTTAAAAATTTTTTTATTGTTTCATTATGGCATAATCAGTCAATAAAACCAAATATTTTTCAAATAAAACGATTTTTCTTTATTTTTGGGTTACCAAAAGTTTCACAAATATACAAATTTTTCATTTTATCAAACTTTAAGCTTATTTGTATATAATTTCATTTCCCTTTTTGTTTTTCTAAACATTTACCTAGGGATTTTTGAGTTTTATAACTAAGAAATCTTTTTTAGCTTATAAATTTTCAATCAAGCTTTTATTGTTTTTTGTTAAACTCTAACACGGCTTAAAAGGCAGTGTTTAGTATTTTTATATTAAAAGCTAAAAGCAAAATTTGTTCTTTAAATTAGTATTGTTTTTCAAATCTTATTAGTCAATCTTTGAAATCTAAATAAGTGATCGATTGAGCCAGATTTAATTTGCTTTTAAAACTAAAAGCTCTTTAAATTTAAAAACTTTTTCTTTGAAGAAAAAGATTAAACAATCCAAACTTGAATTGATTTATTATTGAAGTATTTTTCAATTATTTGTCATTCAAATACACTAAAATAAAATTAATTTGTTTTAGTATTTTTTATGGAGAGTTTGATCCTGGCTCAGAGTGAACGCTGGCGGCGTGCCTAATACATGCAAGTCGAACGATGAAGCTTCTAGCTTGCTATAAGTGGATTAGTGGCGCACGGGTGAGTAAGGTATAGTTAATCTGCCTCTTGCAGGGGGACAACACTTAGAAATGAGTGCTAATACCCCATACTCCTGCTTAACACAAGTTAAGTAGGGAAAGTTTTTCGGCAAGAGATGAGACTATATAGTATCAGCTAGTTGGTGGGGTAAGAGCCTACCAAGGCTATGACGCTTAACTGGTCTGAGAGGATGATCAGTCACATTGGAACTGAGACACGGTCCAAACTCCTACGGGAGGCAGCAGTAGGGAATATTGCGCAATGGGGGAAACCCTGACGCAGCAACGCCGCGTGGAGGATGACACTTTTCGGAGCGTAAACTCCTTTTCTTTGGGAAGAATTTTGACGGTACCAAAGGAATAAGCACCGGCTAACTCCGTGCCAGCAGCCGCGGTAATACGGAGGGTGCAAGCGTTACTCGGAATCACTGGGCGTAAAGGGCGCGTAGGCGGATTATCAAGTCTCTTGTGAAATCTAATGGCTTAACCATTAAACTGCTTGGGAAACTGATAATCTAGAGTGGGGGAGAGGCAGATGGAATTGGTGGTGTAGGGGTAAAATCCGTAGATATCACCAAGAATACCCATTGCGAAGGCGATCTGCTGGAACTTAACTGACGCTAAGGCGCGAAAGCGTGGGGAGCAAACAGGATTAGATACCCTGGTAGTCCACGCCCTAAACGATGTATGCTAGTTGTTGGGCTGCTAGTCAGCTCAGTAATGCAGCTAACGCATTAAGCATACCGCCTGGGGAGTACGGTCGCAAGATTAAAACTCAAAGGAATAGACGGGGACCCGCACAAGCGGTGGAGCATGTGGTTTAATTCGAAGATACGCGAAGAACCTTACCTGGGCTTGATATCCTAAGAAGCTCTTAGAGATAAGAGTGTGCTAGCTTGCTAGAACTTAGAGACAGGTGCTGCACGGCTGTCGTCAGCTCGTGTCGTGAGATGTTGGGTTAAGTCCCGCAACGAGCGCAACCCTCGTATTTAGTTGCTAACAGTTAGGCTGAGCACTCTAAATAGACTGCCTTCGTAAGGAGGAGGAAGGTGGGGACGATGTCAAGTCATCATGGCCCTTATGCCCAGGGCGACACACGTGCTACAATGGCATATACAATGAGACGCAATACCGCGAGGTGGAGCAAATCTATAAAATATGTCCCAGTTCGGATTGTTCTCTGCAACTCGAGAGCATGAAGCCGGAATCGCTAGTAATCGTGAATCAGCCATGTCACGGTGAATACGTTCCCGGGTCTTGTACTCACCGCCCGTCACACCATGGGAGTTGATTTCACTCGAAGTGGAAATGCTAAACTAGCTATCCCCCACAGTGGAATCAGCGACTGGGGTGAAGTCGTAACAAGGTAACCGTAGGAGAACCTGCGGTTGGATCACCTCCTTTCTAGAGTACAAAGTGATAAGTCTCACAACTATCACTCAAATACAATGAAACATTGTAGCAAACTCAATCAATCCTTGTTTAGATTTTAAAGATTGACAAAAAATAATAATTGTCTAGTTCCTTAACTGCCTAGGCAAAAACCTAAATTTATGATTTATGACAAACAAAGTTTGAAATAAATCTTTGTAGCTTTAGGTGGGTCAAGGGAGCTAGCTCCTTGTCGTTAAAGATTAGCTTTGTTAATCTGCGAAGTAAGGATAGTTTGGGGAATTAGCTCAGCTGGGAGAGCGCCTGCTTTGCACGCAGGAGGTCAGCGGTTCGATCCCGCTATTCTCCACCATAAAGGGCCTATAGCTCAGCTGGTTAGAGTGCACCCCTGATAAGGGTGAGGTCACAAGTTCAAGTCTTGTTAGGCCCACCAT